>NZ_CAWNHY010000246.1:0-23706 GCF_963874335.1 Vibrio sp. V10_P2A27P122
AAAAGAGAGTGTATATAAAATTAAGAATGCATCAATAAAGTGAATAAAAATGATTAGTTAATACATTGTTATGTTTATATGTTACACCGAGCTGTAAATGTGAGCTAGGTTAGGAGTTAGCAAACTAAAGGGTTCAGACAAGTCAGAACAGCGTATTTAAAATTGTATTATTTCTTTAATTCGATAACGTATAAACAACCGATTGCATTTAGGGTGGTGAGGGAGTTTCATACAGCCCACTGCAAGTGGTCAATAAGGATAGCATCCATACATCCCCTGTAAATTAAGGTATGGAATGCAAATATAAGAATGAAATAAGGAGAATTAAAATGGCTGGTGTTTTAGGAATGATCCTTGCTGGTGGCGAAGGCTCGCGCTTGATGCCTTTAACGGAATCTCGTAGTAAACCTGCAGTGCCATTTGGTGGCAGTTATCGTTTAATCGATTTTGCTTTGAATAATTTTGTAAACGCGGATTTGATGCGTATCTACGTGCTTACACAATTTAAATCACAATCGTTGTATTTACATATGAAGAAAGGCTGGAACCTTTCGGGCATCACTGATCGGTTTATCGATTCAATCCCCGCACAGATGCGTGATGGCAAGCGCTGGTACGAAGGTACTGCGGATGCTATCTACCAGAACATTCGTTTTATTGAACTCTCTACCCCCGACCAAGTATGTATTTTTGGCTCTGATCATATCTATAAAATGGATATCCGCCAGATGCTCGATTTCCATAAACGTGTAGACGCAAAACTGACCGTTTCTGCGCTGAGAATGCCGCTGAAAGAAGCGTCTCAGTTTGGTGTGATTGAAGTTGATGAAGCCGGAAAAATGGTCGGTTTTGAAGAAAAACCTTGCAACCCTAAAGCGATCCCTGGGCACCCAGACCTTGCACTTGTTTCTATGGGTAACTACATATTCGATACAGATAAACTCTGTGCAGAACTGCGTCGTGATGCTGAAGATAATCACTCCAGCCATGATTTTGGCAAAGATATTATTCCTAAACTTTTCCCAGAAGGAGAGGTTTATGTCTATGATTTTTCAACCAATAAAATCAAAGGCGAAAAAGACACAACTTACTGGCGTGATGTTGGTACGATTGAGGCCTACTGGGCAGCGCACATGGATCTATTAGAGCATGATGCCGATTTCTCGTTGTATAACCGTAGCTGGCCTCTCCACACTTATTATCCACCGTTGCCACCTGCAACCTTTGTTGATTCACACGATCGTAAAGTACAGATCACCGACAGCTTGATCTCCGGCGGAAGCTACATTCAAGGTGCGAAAATTTATAAATCGGTACTAGGCTACCGCAGTAACATCGGAGCCAACACTTTAGTGAGTGAATCCGTGATCCTCGGTGATGTTAAAATTGGTGAAGGATGTACAATTAAGCGTACGATTATTGATAAAAATGTCGAAATAGCACCAGGTACTATCATTGGTGAAGATTTAGAACTCGATAGACAACGTTTCCATGTTTCTGATGAGGGCATCGTTGTTATCGCAAAAGGAACAAAAGTTGGATTCTAGAATGGAAAAAATCGATGTTTGGTTTACCGTTTCAGAAGCTCAAGGTTTGATCAAAAGTGGTGGTTTGGCCGATGTGGCCAAAGCACTGCCTAAAGCACTGCAAGAGTTAGGTCATCAGGTAGCTATTGTGCTACCTGCTTATCGTTCTATATTGGGCATTTCAGATGCTCCTGTTGTGCTAGAAACTGAGCTTACCCATTGGCCTCATACTGCATATCTGGTCCGCCAGATGGAGCTAGATGGAGTGGCCGTGTACTTAATTGAATGTGAACAATATTTTGGCCGAGCACAAATGTATGGCGAGAATAACCAGGCGTACGCTGATAATGGCGAGCGTTTTGGTTTCTTTTCAGCAGCTAGCCTAGATGTTTTACCTAAGCTCGGTAAAAAACCACAGATTATCCATGCAAATGATTGGCATACAGGGTTGGTTCCATTTTTGTTGAAAACGCGTTACCAGCATGACGCTTATTTTTCTGATATGAAAAGCGTATTGACCGTTCACAACGCGATTTTTAAAGGTATTTTTTCTTATCATCAATTAGAGATCATCCCAGAATTGAACTTATCTGGCATGGAATTTTTACGCTACGGACACGATCACGTCAGTATGCTAAGAGCAGGGATTGCCTTTGCTGACAAAATTAATGCCGTTAGCCCTAATTATGCTTCCGAGCTGCTAACACCGCTTGGCTCTCATGGGTTGGTAGATGATTTTGTTCACCGAGCTAGAGATTTGCACGGTATCGTTAATGGGTGTGATTATAGCGAGTGGGATCCACAAAACGATGAATTTCTTCCTCTTGGCTACTGTGATGAAGCTGAATCACTTCAAGCGGGCAAACGGGCGAGTAAGCGCATGTTGCAAGAGGAGCTGCAATTACCTCAGCGTGACTTGCCTTTGTTTGGGATGGTTTGTCGACTCACCCACCAAAAAGGTTTCCACTACATTTTACCTATACTAGAGTCGTTCTTACGCAATGATGCTCAGCTCATTATTGTTGGCACAGGAGAGCCTGAAGTTGCTGTTCAGCTACATAAAATGGCGGCGAAGCATGCTGATAAATTTGCGTTTGTTGAAGCTTATAGCAATCGTTTTGCACATTTGGTTGAAGCCGGTTCTGATTTCTTCTTAATGCCTTCAGAATTTGAAGCTTGCGGTTTGAATCAGATCTACAGCATGGCTTATGGCACGCTGCCCATCGTTCGTGAAGTTGGTGGTTTAAAAGACACCGTGCGTGATTATGATAAGTTTCCTGAAGAAGCGACCGGCTTTGGTTTTCATGATCCTTCTCCAGAAGCACTGCTTATTGCAATGCAGCGAGCGATGCTGTTTTATCTTCAACATCCCGAAACTATGTTGGAGGTTCAGCAGAGGGCGATGCGACAAAATTTTAGCTGGCAGGATTCAGCGAAAGAGTACATCAAGATGTATCATCTCGCGTTTCATGACTGATGTTTTTATAACAAGTAAGGCGCTTTGGCGCCTTACTTGTTTAGCCGAACGAGCCCGCATGATTTTTTGCTATTCAGCCCCCGTTTTGTGGTAGTCTTGCGTTTCTCAAATTGAAGCTGATTAACGGTTTTGTATGTCTCATAGCCTACTTTTCCATAAGACCTACCTGCATCCCACCAGTGATGAATGGGTTGTTTTTGTGCATGGTGCAGGTGGAAGTTCATCCATCTGGTTTAAGCAAATCAAAGCGTACCGTGAGCATTTCAACCTGTTATTAGTTGATTTACGAGGTCATGGCAAGTCAAACCAACTGTTTAAAGAGTTGATGGCAAATCGTTACACGTTTAAATCCGTCACTCTTGATATTCTCAAAGTACTCGATCATTTGAAAATTCAGTCTGCCCATTTTGTTGGAATGTCACTCGGTACCATTATTGTACGTAATCTTGCTGAAATGGCGACTGGGCGAGTTTGCTCTATGGTTTTGGGTGGAGCGATAACCCGTTTGAATGTGCGCTCTCAAGTGCTCGTAAAGTTGGGTAATTTGAGTAAGCACATCATTCCTTACATGTGGCTTTATCGTCTGTTTGCTTACATTGTAATGCCACAACGCAACCAAAAAGAGTCACGCCATCTTTTTATTCGAGAAGCGAAGAAGCTGTGCCAAAAAGAGTTTAAACGCTGGTTTATGCTGACTTCCGAAGTCAATCCTCTGATGAAATGCTTCAAAGAGAAAGAGCTACCCATTCCCACTCTTTATCTTATGGGAGAGAGAGACTATATGTTCATTCAACCTGTTAAAGACATGGTGGCAATGCATAGACAAAGTGTGTTATTAGAAATCCCAGATTGCGGCCACGTGTGTAATGTTGAACAATCTGAGATGTTTAACCGCCATTCAATTGAGTTCATCCGCCAGCATCAGACTCGTTAGTCTGAATCTAAACAACCGCAGTACCAGCAGGCTGCAAACTGCGGCCCATTTTCCTCGTTGCACTGTCCACAAACCCAGTTAGGTTCTTCGTTTATCTCTTCTATCTGATAGGCCAATAATTGTGCTTGAGCCTCGGCGATTTGAGCTTCATCCAACAGCCATATATAAGGCAAGGTTTCTTCTGAAAAAGGGAGCTCTCCACCTAAGCCGTATAAGTTATCGCCTCTCACTTCACAGCGAATATTGAATTGCTGTAAATACTGACAAACTATATATGCCTCTATCGGGTGGTTTGAAACACAAATTTTCATCATTATTCACTTCAGGCGGAAGTTGGGTTTTTGTTCAATCTGGCCATAATCCACTTGGTGAGAATAGGAAAAAGACCTAATAGAGCAAATGAAAGCAAAACCGAAGGAGATACAATGCCGGATAAGCTTTCAATTTCAGCTAGTTGAGTACCAGCATTCAGATAAACGGCAGTGCCGGGCAGCATACCGAGTTGGCTAATCAGGTAAAAGCGAGCGGTTGATATGGGTGTTAGGCCCATTAATAAATTAATCAAGAAAAAAGGGAAAACCGGAATTAAGCGCAGTGAGAATAGATAAAATGCCCCATCTTTTGCAACGCCTTGATTAATCGTTTGCAGCTTTTGACCAAATTTTGTTTGAATCCATTCACGCAGTAAGAAACGGCTACTCAAAAAGGCGATAGTTGCGCCTATGGTGCTGGCAAAGGAGACAAGCAGTAAGCTAGTCCAAAAACCAAACAGCGCAGCGCCCAGTAACGTGACGACCGCCGCTCCTGGGATAGAGAAAGCGGTGAGCACAATATAGAGTGAGAAATAGATCAAAGCAGCGCTGATCACGTTTTGGCTAATGTATTCGTTTAATAGCATTTGCTGTGCTTTGGCATTATCTAACGTTAGATAGTGGCCAAAATTTACAATCAAAAAGATAATAAAGGCAAATAAAGCCAAGCCTAAGAGAAGTTTTTTATTCATGGTATTCCTCAAAACGACATATTTTACTAGATATAGTGAAGAAGACAGAGGAAGTCGAATTTATATTTCAAAACGGGATGAAAAAAACGCCCGCATGGTGATGCGAGCGTATTTGATTATTTAATCGAGAGATTTATTTACTCTGAAGTTAAAGGCTTTTAGCTAATTCATCGCGTCGAGATTGTGGGATAACCGACCAATGCTTGCCTTCAATAGCACCTTCAAGGGCCCATAGCAATTCAAGACTGATTGAAGAAGAATGGGTTTGCTGAATCGCTTTATAGGCTTCCAAAGCCCCCTTTGTATGCAAATCCGTTACAGATTCTATCCCTGCTTTCTTAAGCATACGTTCGGTGGCGAGTCGAAGGTTCGGGAGATCTTTTAGGCGTTCTGGCTTCGTTTGGGCTTGAACTTCTCGTTCTTGTTTGGCGATTTCGAGTGCGACAGCAGCATCTCGTAAAATAAGCGAAGGGTTTTCCCAACAATTGTCAGGTAATGCGAAGTATTTTGTGACGACAGGGAACCCACGTTTTTTATAGATATAGGGCTCATAGCCTTGCTCTTTAAAGCGAGAGGTTGATAGATCGTCTGCGCGAATATGAAGTTTATCGTTTACGACCAAAGCAAACATGGTGTCATCGACAAAAATGCCGAAGCCGCCAAACATTGAACGAGACTTAACGCGTCCAAGTTGTTCGAAGAGTCGCATTGAATCTTTAAGTACTGGTTTATCCATGCTGTAAATTCTCGGTGTATGGGAAAAACGCCACCAAAATCAGGTCCGAGAGATTAGCAAACTTATGCAGAAAGAGTGTCAGTAAGGGGTAAACTTAACGTTTGCATATTTGCCATCGGCAACCCCGCTACCTACCGAATAGTCGGTTTAGGCCGGAGGCTTTGCGTCCCATCTTTTCAAATGGTTTGCCCTGTGCGTGACTTCTAATAGTAAGAATATATAAATTTTTGGATGAGCATCACGTTTATTTATTATTTGCGTGATGCTCATTCCAAATTTACCATTATTTAATACGGCGTTCTGTCTTGAATATAGGAAAATCCCTAAAATTGACATTTGTCGCTTGTTTTAAATAATGACACTATTTCTTTATGTTTTTTACTGTGTTGCGTTCAACAATTTCGGGGTGCATCTCAAACACACGACGTTCATGCTCTTTGTCTTTAATGCGTTCCAATAGGATTTCAAAGGCGTTTTTCCCTACTCGTCGTTTTGGCTGGTGAACCGTGGTTAACGGTGGCGAGAAATACTCAGCAAGTTCAATATTGTCATAACCAATAACAGACATGTCATCAGGAATACGGATGCCTTTTTGTTGCAAGCGACTCATTAAACCGAGAGCCATTGTATCGTTAAAGCAGAAAACAGCCGTTGGCCGCTTGTCCATGGCGGCGATTTTGTCGGCGGCGAGCACCGCAGTATCACACTCGAAGTTACCTTCCAAAATCCAATCTTCATGAACGGTTAGGCTTGCTTCGGCAAGAGCCCGCTTAAACCCTTGAATACGCTCTTGGCACGCCGCTTTTTCGAAGTGCCCACTTAAGCAAGCAATGTCAGTATGGCCATGATCAATAAGGTATTTGGTGGCGAGGTATCCGCCTTCCTCTGAGTTATCAATAATTTTATCGGCTTGAGAACTTTCAGGGCCCCAGTCCATGATAACTTTCGGAATGTCTGAATGACGATCAAGCATCTCAAGCAGTTCTTGGGTGAGGTCCGAGCACATGACCAACATACCATCGACACGTTTTTCCGCTAGCATGCGGATGTAGTCGCGTTGCTTCTCGTAAATACCGCCGGTATTGCACAAAATAAGTGTGTAGCCTTGGCGGTAGCAGTAGCTTTCAACACCATCGATAACCTCAGAAAAAAATAAGTTTGTCGATTGGGTCACTAGCATACCAATGGTACGGGTGGTGTTGCATTTTAAGCTGCGAGCGACTGCACTTGGTGCATAGTTAAGCTCTGATACCGCTTCCATCACTCGTTCTTGGGTTGCTTCAGCCACAAAGCGAGTTTTATTGATTACATGCGATACCGTGGTGGTTGATACGCCCGCTAAGCGTGCAACGTCTTTAATCGTAGCCATAAATTCTCTGTCCTGTCGATAACTGCTGAAAGTGATAGTCACGAAGAGCAATTCAGCGGTATTAGGCCTATCGGTGTTATATTGAAGCCTAAAAGTAGTAAAAACACAAAAACCGCCTCTAATCAGCGGTTGCATCTTAAATTCATTTTTTATCGTTTGCGGTCAAGATTCTAGTCCGCAAATGTCCATCAAGCAACGAAAAATCCACCGAATAAATCGGTCAACAGTCACAATTGACCGATTTAGTAATTGGTATTAACCAGGTTATCTCACTGGTTTGATAAATAGTCGCGGTCTAAGTGAAGAAACGCGACCAACAATTCGCTTGCGGCACCGTAAAAACCAAATTGATCAATTTGTTGGCAGCGAAGATGGAATTGTGGGATCCAAGAGAGCAAATGTTGTTCAATAAAATCACACTGCTGTGTAAAGGCTTGTTCAAGGTGTGTCTCTTGTTCAAGCTCATTGGAGCGAATGATCAAGTTACCTAAGAAATCCAGTTCAATCGCAATGTGGTCGGCAGGTTCGTTGAGTGTATCGTTGACTGCAATGTGATGGGCTGCCATCAAATCCGACATTGCTCTGGCTGGTTCGTCATTGAGCAACCCTGATTTGCCAATGTAAATTGAGGCATAGGGTAGCGCGGACTCCTTATTGGATTTTAAAAAAAGATCACAGAAATCGGCTGCGAGCTCAAGCTGTGCGTCTTCTTTGTCTTGCAATCGGTTCAGTGCATCAACTAATTTATCAATGGCAGGTTTAAGTGTCGCGTTTTCTGCTAATCCTGAAAGAAATGTGCGAATAGCGGGCGTATAGTATTGCTCTAATTCATGCTCCGAAAGTTCTTTCACAAATAAGCTCGAAAGCCACCAATAAATCTCGGCACGCTGTTCATTAAAAGCTTTGATGTCTTGCATGGTATTGGCTCTCCAAGGGGGTGGTTTTGCGAAAATCGTTTTTAAAAAGTAATTGATCTAAGTGTAACTAATAAAAATGAATAGCAGTCGCTAAGAAAATGAAAAAATATGAGTGATTTTTTCATTAAGTTAATGGATGTCTGGAAGGTTGTTTTGAATCAAAAAACTCTCATCTTTCTTAATTTTAAAAGTGATACGACTAGAATTATGACTATTTATGAATAGAATGGCTTTGTACAGAATCTCGAGCCGAGGTTTGAACATTTCTATAGAGTAAAGTGGTGTAAATGAGCTATCACGTATTAGTAGTTGAAGATGATGCAGTCACTCGCAGCAAGCTAGCTGGATACTTTCAAAGCGAAGGTTATATGGTAACGCAAGCGGAAAGCGGTACTCAGATGAGAGATGCTTTGAAAAACAGCGCGATAGATCTGATTATGCTAGACATTAATTTACCCGGTGAAGATGGTTTAATGTTAACGCGTGAGCTACGCAGCCAATCTGATATTGGCATCATATTAGTGACAGGGCGCACGGATAGCATTGATAAGATTGTTGGTCTTGAAATGGGGGCCGATGATTACGTAACGAAACCTTTTGAATTGCGCGAGTTGCTGGTGAGAGTGAAAAACTTGCTGTGGCGGATCTCGACCGCAAAAAACAAACTGAACGAAGAGAGCGGTGTATCTCACAATGCGAATTTAGTGCGCTTTAGCGAGTGGACCTTTGATATCCAGCGCCGAGCGCTGAGCCGTAATGGTGAGCCCGTAAAACTGACCAAAGCGGAATATGAGCTATTAGTTGCCTTGTCGTCATATCCGAATCAAGTCCTTAGCCGTGAACGTATTTTAAATATGATCAGCCACCGTGTGGATGCACCTAACGATCGAACGATTGATGTACTGATTCGACGCATGAGGGCGAAGATGGAGTTTGATCCCAAGAATCCGCAAATCTTTGTGACTGTGCACGGTGAAGGTTATATGTTCGCTGGTGATTAGCTGAGTGGTCGCGTGTGTAAAATTGGCGTTGGGCCGTGCCTTTTTATTCCCATGATTTTTTGTAGCCGCGATTATCAAGAAAAACGGAGCACATAAGTGGCTCCGTTTTGGGTTGAATACAATTGCTAATTGCTATTGATGTCCAATTCTGTATCGCCATGCCCGGAGGCCCAATCACGTAAGTCTTGCCACAGCAGCCCTAACGTTTCATACCAGTAACGCTCGGTTTGTTCTAAATAACGTGCTCGAGGAGCGTATTTTTCCCAAGGTTGCTCAATATTCGTTTGCGCTAAGAAATTGGTTGGCGCAGGTATTGGGTCAATACCTGCAGAATTAAACTCTTTTAACGCTCTTTCCATATGACTGGCTGACGTTACCAAAACCAGCCTACGCTGTTGAACAAAGGCGGCGGCTTGTCGTGCTTCTTCCCAAGTATCTTTAGCTGTTTCTAGCAAAATAATATCGGATTTATTCACTCCAAGCGCGAGTGCCACCACGGCTAGCATGCGCGCATGGCTAAATTCCGACCCGCCAGAGTAGCCTGATAAAATCAACTTTGAGCCGGGGTACATACGCATGACACGTATGCCTTCGTTTAAGCGTACCAACGCAGTACGGCTGAGTTCCGAGGTCGGCGGGATTTGGTCATCCACTACGTGGCCGCTACCTAAAACCATCACATAATCGATGGTGCCATCAACGGGGAGAAAAGCCGAGTATTGTCTTTCCAAAGGCATTAACATGCGCGTTGCAAAGGGTTGGAAAGAGATAAGAAATATCCCCACTAAAGAGAAGAGGACAAACATACAGCCAGTCTTACGTCTGACGGTGAACATTATGAGCATTAATCCAACAAAACCGAGGATTAGCATTGCCGGAAGAGGCATTAATAATGAGGAAATAACTTTTTTCAGCTCAAACATATACAAAATAGTCCGAAAAAACACCACTTGATAATAAAAAGGAACAAAGCCCCTTTATTCCTGCCATTCCTATGACAGAATAGCAGCACGATTCGCTATCATAACTCAAGCCACTGTGACTGAAGACCGGAATTTCGACGATATTGCCCACAAATTTGCAAAAAACATATACGGCTCTGACAAAGGTGAAATTCGTCAAGTCATTGTTTGGCAAGATCTTGAGCAACTGCTCGCTTTGTTGAGCAACCACCCAAAACCTTTGCAAGTGCTTGATGCTGGCGGCGGTTTGGCACAAATGTCACAAAAAATAGCCAAGCTTGGACACCAAATCACGCTGTGTGATTTATCCTCGGAAATGCTCCAGCTAGCCGAACAAGAGATCCGCAAAAATGGTCTGCTTGAGCAGTATCGGTTAGTACATTCCCCCGTGCAATCCATCCAATCGCACCTTAGTGCGCCAGTGGATGTGTTGTTGTTTCACGCGGTGATGGAATGGTTAGCCGAGCCAAAACCCGCATTGCAGAATTTGTTAGAGCAAGTTAGGCCAGGTGGTATGGCATCAATCATGTTCTATAACCATCATGGCTTGGTGTACAAAAACGTTGTCTGTGGCAACATTCCCCATGTATTGGAGGGCATGCCGCATCGCAAGCGGTTTAAGCTCCAGCCTCAGCAAGGGCTAAAACCTGAAGAAGTGTATCAATGGATCGAAGAATCAGGATTTGAGATTTGTGGAAAATCGGGCATCCGATCATTCAGTGACTATATTGGGAATGTGAAAAATATGGGTGACTACCAATATGAAGATGTACTGGCACTCGAACAACAATTATGTAGACAAGAGCCGTACCTCTCGCTAGGTCGATACATTCATGTATGGGCGAAAAAGAAAATAGAGCAGGAATAACAATGAGTGAGATGACTCAGAACGCTGCACAGCAACCTATTGATGAATTGGTTGGTTGGGTAAAGCAGCATGATTTCTCATTGAACCTGACGACAGAACGACTGGCGTTCCTTATTGCCATCGCAGTATTGAGTAACGAAAGGTTTGATGAAGAATTAGGTGAAGGTGAGTTACACGATGCGTTTGCCATCGTAACTCGCTTATTTGAAGAAACCGGTGAAGCCTCCGCGTTTCGTGCCAATAATGCGATCAATGAGTTGGTAAAACAGCGCTTAATGAGCCGCTTCACCAGCGAGATGACTGATGGCGTTAGCATTTACCGTTTGTCACCGTTGGCTATTGGCATTACGGACTACTACGTCCGCCATAGAGAGTTTTCCAAGCTGAAGCTCTCAATTCAGCTTTCTATGGTCGCCGATGAAATGGCCAAGGCGATTGAAGCTGCGAATAAAGGTGGTACTCCCGGGCATTGGAAAAAGAACGTCTACGGCGTATTAAAATACTCGGTAGGGGAAATTTTTGATCGTATCGATTTAAACCAACGTGTGATGGACGAGCAGCAGCAATCGGTCAAACTGCAAATCGCAGAGTTGCTGAATAAAGATTGGCGTGAAGCGATCAACAACTGTGAATCGTTATTGTCTGAAACCTCTTCAACGCTGCGTGAACTGCAAGACACTTTACAAGCGGCGGGGGATGAGCTGCAAACGCAAATTTTGGATATTCAAGAATTGGTTTATGGCGAAGCCGAACTCGAATTTATTGAAGAAATCCTGTTTGGATTACAGATGAAACTTGATCGCATCACCAGTTGGGGACAACAGGCGATCGATCTCTGGATTGGCTACGACCGCCATGTCCATAAATTCATTCGTACCGCCATTGATATGGACCAAAACCGAGCGTTTAGCCAGCGTTTACGTCAATCACTCAGCGACTATTTTGACGCGCCTTGGTATCTCACTTATGCCGATGCTGAGCGTTTAACCGACCTGCGTGATGAAGCTCTCGTCTTAAGAGATGATGAGGTGATGGGGCAAGTGCCTCCAGAAGTGGAGTACGAAGAGTTCCAGCAAGTCAATGATGAGCTCTCCTTGCGTATCGGCAGCATGCTCAAAGGTCATAAAGATCAAGGGATGCCAATTGATTTAGGACGAGTACTGAGAGACTACCTCGCCACTCATCCCCATCCACATCATTTTGATTTAGCCCGAATTATTGTTGATCAAGCGGTGAGGCTTGGCTACTCAGAGCAAGATTACCAAGCCATCCAACCTGACTGGCAAGCGATCAACGATTTTGGTGCAAAGGTACAAGCAAATGTCATCGACAGATATTAATGAATACATGCCAGAAAATCTGGCCAAAGCGATTTCAAATCCTTTATTTCCTGCGCTAGATAGCCAGCTTCGAGCTGGGCGTCATGTTTCTAGTGATGATTTGGATAATCACACCTTTTTATTAGATTTTGAGCCCGATTTAGCGCTGTTTTACCAACGCTATAACACCGAATTAGTCAAAGCGCCGGAAGGCTTTTTTTACCTGCGTCCTCGCTCTACTGCTTTAATCAATCGTAGCGTGCTGTCTGAGTTGGATATGTTGGTCGGCAAAGTGCTCTGTTTTCTTTATTTGAGTCCTGAACGCCTTGCGCACGAAGGCATCTTTACTAATCAAGAATTGTACGAAGAGCTACTGTCTCTGGCCGATGAAAAAAAACTGATGAAGCTCGTCACCAACCGAGCCAGCGGTTCAGACTTAGACAAAGAAAAGCTATTTGAAAAAGTGCGTACCTCATTGCGTCGTTTACGTCGTTTGGGGATGATCATCCATTTAGGTGATACCAATAAATTCCGCATTAGCGAAGCCGTATTTCGTTTTGGTGCCGATGTGCGCATTGGTGACGACATGCGTGAAGCACAACTGCGTTTGATCCGCGATGGTGAAGCGGTTGTCCACGCCCAAGAACCGAATCAAGGCAGCTTGCTGGATAACGAAGACGAGATTGAAGAACAAAATGTTAACGAGCAAACAGAATGGGAAGGTGAAGCATGATTGAGAGAGGTAAATATCAATCGCTAACCATGATCAATTGGAACGGCTTTTTTGCTCGTACTTTTGATATTGATGGATTAGTTACCACCTTGTCAGGCGGTAACGGTGCGGGCAAATCGACCACCATGGCGGCATTCATCACCACCTTGATCCCAGATCAAAGTTTGCTCCATTTTAGAAACACCACCGAAGCGGGCAGCTCACAAGCGTCTCGCGATAAAGGCTTATACGGTAAACTGCAAGCGGGCGCATGTTACGCTGCGTTGGATGTAGTGAATTCACGCAAACAGCGTTTACTGTTTGGCGTTAAGCTACAACAGGTGGCGGGGCGCGATAAAAAAGTGGATATCAAACCGTTTGTGATTCAAGGCTTGCCAAGTCATGTCAAACCAACCGATGTGCTGATTGAAAACGTCTCAGACAACCACGCGCGCGTGCGTCAACTCAATGAAGTGAAAGAGATTGTCGCGAAAATTGAAGGGGCGCATTTTAAAGCGTTTAGCTCCATTGTCGATTATCACGCGCAAATGTTTGAATTTGGCGTGGTGCCGAAAAAACTGCGTAACAGCAGTGACCGTTCAAAATTCTATCGCTTGATTGAGGCTTCTTTATACGGCGGTATTTCCAGTGCCATTACTCGCTCGTTGCGTGATTATCTGTTGCCACAAAATGGTGGTGTGAAGAAAGCATTCCAAGATATGGAATCGGCGTTACGTGAAAACCGCATGACGTTAGAAGCGATCAAAACCACGCAAGCGGATCGCGATCTCTTCAAGCACCTGATTACCGAATCGACAAATTACGTGGCCGCTGATTACATGCGCCACGCCAACGATCGCCACAATAAGCTAGAGCAAACGCTCGCGTTGCGTAACGAGTTGTTCGGCTCTCGCCATACATTGATTGAGCAAAATCGATTGCTCAATCAAGTTCAAGAAGAGCTTGAACTGCTGTTAGAGCAAGAATCTACCTTAGAGCAAGATCACCAAGCCGCTTCTGATCACTTGCAACTGGTGCAAAACGCACTGCGTCAGCAAGAGAAAATTGAACGCTATCAAGAGGATTTGCAAGAGCTCACTATTCGCCTTGAAGAGCAGATGATGGTGGTGGAAGAGGCGCAAGAGCGCGTCATGATGGCTGAAGAGCAAGCGATTATCTCTGAAGATGAGGTCGATAGCTTAAAGAGTCAATTGGCCGATTACCAACAAGCATTAGATGTTCAACAAACGCGAGCCTTGCAATATCAACAAGCCGTACAGGCGCTCGATAAAGCCAAACAGTTGCTAAATGATGATCAGTTAACACCAGAACGTGCCCAAGCGCAGGTTTCTGATCTCAAGCATCAGCAAGACGCTAACACCACCACCTTATTAGCGTTAAAGCATAAATTGGACATGTCTTCGGCCGCAGTCGAACAGTTTGAGCAGGCACTGCAACTGGTGCGTAGTGTGGTGGGTGAGGTGCCTCGTCACGATGCGTCTCAGCATGCAAAAGCCATCATGCAGCAAGCGCGTAACGCCCAGCAAATTAGCCAAAATGAAGCACAGTGGTATGCACAGCAGCGAGATCTGGAACGTCGTTTAAATCAGCAGCAAGTGGCGCGTCAGTCCGTGGCTGAATACCAAAAGCAACACCATATTGACTTGCACGATGAGCTAACACTAGAGCAAGAGCGCGAGCGCCACGCCGCTCTGATTGAATCGCTGGAATATGAACAAGAAGCGCTGCGTGAACAGCGCAGTGAGCAGCGCCGTACCGAGCAAGATAAACAGGCTGAAATTCAACGACTGGAATCGATCGCTCCGACTTGGATTGCTGCCAACGATGCATTGCATACTTTACGCGAACAAAGTGGTGCAACATTAGAAAATAGCCAAGCTGTGATGGCGCAGATGCAGCAAGTGCTTGAGCAAGAAAAAGCACAATCAATCGCTAAAGATAAGCTGGCAGAACGTCGCGCGCAGCTTGAAAATGAAATCGAGCGCTTGGCGTCTCCTGGTGGTTCAAATGATCCTCGCTTGAAAGGATTAGCGGATAGCTTAGGCGGCGTTTTATTGTCTGAAATTTACGATGACATCACGATTGACGATGCACCTTATTTCAGTGCCATGTACGGCCCGGCTCGCCATGCGATTGTGGTTTCGGATTTATCTGGCATCAAAGAGAAGCTGGTCGAGCTTGATGACTGCCCAGAAGATCTGTACATCATTGAAGGGGATGTCGATGCCTTTGATGATAGCTCGTTCAATGCTGACGAATTGGAAGGAGCGGTATGTGTTCAGCTCAATAACCGCCAAATGCGTTATTCTCGTTTACCTGAGATCCCACTCTTTGGCCGAGCCGCGCGCGAACAACGTTTAGAGTTACTGCGTAACGAGCGCGAAGAAGTGGTGGAAGAGCACGCAAAAGCGGCGTTTGATTCACAAAAACTGCAACGTCTATACCACAGCTTTAACCAATTTGTTGCTTCACACATCCAAGTTGCTTTTGAAGCCGATCCAGAACAAGCGTTGCAAGCTGCACGTGAGCAACGCAATCAACTGGTCCGTGTATTGGCTGAATTGGACGCAAAAGAGCAGCAGCGCAACCAGTTACAGCTAAGCAAACAAGCGTTAACGATGCTCGATAAGCTGGCTCCTAACATGTTGCTCATTGAAGATGAGGCATTGCAAGCACGTTTCGATGAAGCCGAGCTGAACATTAATCAACTGGCGGAAGCGAAAGCGTTTTTAAGCTCGCACGGTAAAGCCATCGCGGAGTTAGAACAGCTTGCTTCAGCGCTTGAGGTTGACCCGCAGCAATTTGATGCACTCACTGCACAATATCAGCAAGCGGATCAAGCTCTTCAGACATTGAAAGTGCAGATCTTTGCACTTTCAGACGTGATTGAACGCCGCCACTATTTTAGCTATTCCGATTCGGTTGATCTGCTCAGTAAAAGCAGCGAGCTAAGTGAGCAGCTCAAAAACAAATTGGTCGAGGCAGAAAGCGCCCGTACCCGTACTCGTGATGAGCTCAAACAGGCTCAAAGCCAAATGAACCAATATAACCAAGTGTTAGCGGCCTTAAAAAGCTCGCATCAAGCTAAGTTGGAAACGGTTCAAGAGTTCAAGCAGGAGCTACAAGAGTTTGGTGTGCATGCCGATGAAGGTGCGCAAGAGCGTGCTGAACGTCGTCGTGATGAATTGCAACAGCGTCTGAATGCCTCACGTACCCGTAAGAGCGAGTATGAACGTACACTAACCGCAACTGATCTTGAAATGAAAGCATTAGTTAAACGGTTGAAAAAGGTGCAGAAAGATTATCAAGATCTGCGCACATTTGTGGTGAATGCAAAAGCAGGGTGGTGCTCTGTATTACGTTTGGCGCGTGATCACGATGTTGAGCGCCGCTTGCATAAACGTGAGCTAGCGTATCTATCGGCCGATGAACTGCGTTCTATGTCGGATAAATCGTTGGGCGCACTGCGTTTAGCAGTCGCAAGCAATGACGACCTACGCGATGCACTGCGTTTGTCGGAAGATAACGCACATCCAGAACGCAAAGTCTTGTTCTATATCGCCGTGTATCAACATCTGCGTGAGCGTATTCGCCAAGACATCATTCGCACTGATGATCCTGTTGAAGCGATTGAAGAGATGGAAGTAGAGCTTGCGCGTCTAACTGAAGAGTTGACTCAACGTGAAAACCGTTTAGCGATCAGCTCTGAATCGGTGGCCAGCATCATCAAAAAAACCATTCAACGCGAGCAAAATCGTATTCGGATGCTCAACCAAGGCTTGTCTAACATTAACTTTGGTCAGGTGAAAGGTGTTCGCCTTAACGTGAAAGTACGCGAGAGCCATGAAATCCTACTCGCGGGATTATCTGAAAAACAGAGTCAGCATAAAGATCTGTTTGAGAGTACTCGTTATACCTTCTCTGAAGCGATGGCGAAATTGTTCCAGCGTGTTAACCCGCATATCGATATGGGGCAACGTTCACCGCAAGTCTTGGGTGAAGAACTATTGGATTACCGTAACTACTTAGAGTTGAGTGTTGAAGTAAATCGCGGATCCGATGGCTGGTTGCAAGCGGAATCGGGCGCGTTATCGACTGGTGAAGCGATTGGTACTGGGCAGTCTATTTTATTGATGGTGATTCAAAGTTGGGAAGAGGAATCTCGTCGTCTACGCAGTAAAGACATCGTTCCATGTCGTTTACTGTTTTTAGATGAAGCGGCGCGTTTGGATGCCAAATCCATTTCAACCTTGTTTGAACTGTGCGAGCGTCTAGATATGCAACTTTTAATTGCTGCGCCAGAGAATATTAGCCCTGAGAAAGGCACGACCTATAAATTAGTGCGCAAAGTGTTTAAAGATCACGAACACGTTCATGTGGTCGGTCTGCGAGGTTTTGGTCAAACTGAAAAACCAAAATCAGAAGCACAGCAGATGGCCGAAATGCTGTAAGCATCGCCTCCATCGCTAATAAAAAAGCCCAATACTCCTGATAGAGATTGGGCTTTTTAGTGATTAAATTTGGTGAGAGTTACTCGCTTACCTCACCTGAACCGAATTGCTTTGCGGCATAAGCCACGCGTTCTTCGGGGCTGGGATAGATAAGTTGCGTACCTAAACTTTCAATATGCTGCAAGCGTGGTAGCAGCCCTGCGCCATTGGCTATCTGGATAGCAAGCCCTGGGCGAGCGTTAAGCTCAAGTACCATCGGGCCTTCTTCTTTATCCAACACCATGTCGGTTCCCATATAACCAAGGCCAGTCATTTCCCAAGCGCTAGAGGCTAAGGTGAGTAGCTTTTTCCAATGTGGTACTTGCAGCGTTGAGAGCTCTTTGCCGGTATCTGGGTGCTCAGTGATGGGTAAATTAAACTGCACGGCTCGTACTGCTTTTCCTGTCGCAATATCAAGACCTACGCCAACAGCGCCTTGGTGTAAGTTGGCTTTACCATCAGAAGCCGAAGTCGAAAGGCGCATCATCGCCATGACGGGGTAACCTTTGAAGACAATAATGCGTACATCAGGCACACCTTCATAGCTAAAGCCTTCGAAACAATCGTCAAACTTAATTAGGTTTTCAACCACAGCAACATCATTTTTACCGCCTAGTGAAAATAGTCCGGCCAAGGCATTACTGATGTGGCGCTCAACATCTTGCTGGTTGATGGTCGCACCAGAAGGTTTAGTGTACACACCATCCTTGTGCGACATAATCACTAAAATTCCTTTACCACCGCTTCCGCGTGCAGGTTTTATCACAAAGCCCGGCCACTCTTTAACCATGGCATGGATCGACTTCACATCCGCTTGATTACTGATCACACCAATCAGTTTTGGCACAGTACAACCCGCACGCTGCGCAATCAATTTAGTTTGTAACTTATCATCAACCAATGGGTATTTTGAGCGATCGTTATAGCGACCAATGTAGCTATGGTTGCGCTTGTTCATGCCCATAATGCCTTTACGGCGTAGCTTAAATGGAGAAGTGTATTCGGATAATGAAAACATCTTTACTCCTCGGCTAACGGTTTAAAACGGCGAAGTTCAGTTAAACGGTATCCAGTATAGGTTCCCAATAGCAGAATGGCAGCTAATACGATCAGCTGTAAGCCAATAAAATTAAAGGTTAGGTGTTGGACATAAGAGTTAGTCATTGCTAAGTAGATTAAGATGGAAGTAAAGAGCGAGCCGCCACCTTGTAAAATCACCTCTTTTGCTCCTTCTTCTTCCCACAGAATCGACATACGTTCGATGGTCCAAGAGAGAATGATCATCGGGAAGAAGGTAATGGATAACCCTTCGGTCAGCCCGATCTTAAAGGCAACGACGGTAAAGACAGAGATGATGAGTATTACCGCAATGATGACCGCCGATATCCGTGCTACCAGTAGCAGGTTCAATTTCGATAAATAGCTACGAATGATCAAACCCGTTCCGACGATAAGCAGAAAGCCCACGATACCTGTCAGTAATTGAGTTTGAACAAACGCCACGGCGATCAGTACCGGCATGAAGGTTCCCGAAGTCTTTAGCCCAATAATCACCCGCAAGAACACCACAATTAATGCACCGATAGGAATCAACATGATGGTCTTGAACATCGCTTGCTCTTCAAGCGGCAAACTGTGAATAGAGAAGTTTAAGAGTTTGTCGGCCTCAATTTTATTATTGGTTGCCGTTTGAGGTGAAACATCTTGAGACAGCATAGTGAAGTGAACTTGGCTGTTTTGCCCACCCGTGACATCCAGCAGTGAAACGTTGGATTCATCCCAAACCAGTAGGTTAGGGTGGTTGGGCTGCGTACCTGTTTCAGGGTTAAAAAGTACCCACTGATCGCCATTCCATATTTCGTTCATGTGTTGAATCGTTTGACGGCGGCGACCATCTTCGAGCTGAATAACACCAACGACTTTATTGGGAATTTGAGAGTATGACAGCAGTTTTTGTGTGGCGTCCACTTTGCTCATTTTATTAAGCAGCAAAGAGGCGTTTTGGCTATCGGCGTCATTGAGGTTTTTAATCAGTTCGCGGGTAAAAGTGATGTTATCCGCCGAGCGTTGATTCGCTCGTTCAATTAATGCGATAGCCGCGGCTTCTTCTGGGCCGTCAAAGGTTGGCTTGACCACATCACCGATGGGGGGGATAGGGGCCGCTTTCGCTTGAGGATCGACTAAAAATTGGCTTTTGTAGTAAATAGTTTGTGGGCCAGTTGCTTTGCGGATTGACCACTCAACACGTTTGCCCGTGTCAGTAGTAACGTAAGCTACGCCATAACCTGGTGATGATGACGATTCATTGATCAAAGTATATCCATCTTGAGTATGAGGCGCAGCTAAAGAGACTTTGGCTTCTTTGCCTAACGCATTGAATTCAACACGTGCTTCAATATCCCAAATTTGGCGAGTTTCCCCGGGTGTCCATGGCACCCCGTAAGTTTGGTGGCGAACTACACTCAGTGTGATTCCTGCCACTATCAGCAATAAAACGGATAGATAAAATGGAACTCGTGACGTCATAAATGTCCTTGCTACTATTTAGTTTCGGTTTGGATATACTTGCGACTGACATCGACTAACGCGATATCACGAATAAACTCGCGGCCTAGAAGAATAGGATGGCTCATTTGAGAGCGATCAGCCAAGGTGAACTGTGCTTTTTCGTGAATACTGCCTAATTTTACCCACAGCTCAACAACGGCTCTGCGTTCCATCTCATCGTTGGTCGATTGGCGAATTTTAACGTAGCGAATAATGGGTGATTCAATCCAGTTACTCTCGTCTGTTGCTCTATCACCATCGGAAAGATGAAAGCGCACCCAGTTTTTCCCATTACGTTCAAACTCTTCAATATCAATCGCATTGAGTGAAGAGGTGGCGGCCCCTGTATCAACTCGAGCATCAAAGGTTTGTTTGATCGAATCAATCGTGACTT
The DNA here is from genome assembly GCF_963874335.1 of Vibrio sp. V10_P2A27P122. Classification (NCBI taxonomy): domain Bacteria; kingdom Pseudomonadati; phylum Pseudomonadota; class Gammaproteobacteria; order Vibrionales; family Vibrionaceae; genus Vibrio; species Vibrio sp. V10_P2A27P122. Next base: position 20,277 of record NZ_CAWNHY010000246.1, read on the forward strand.
TTTCGACTTCACCTAAAATGACGTCATAGCGTGATTTTTGAATAGAGGGTGTAGCGACTGGAATTATCACATCATCATTACTGGTTGCTTCTACACGTTTTTGTTGGGTATTGGTCGTGATCTGCTTAAGTTTTGTTAGTTTTCGATCGAGTTTTGATATTTGGTTTTCAAGGCTTTCAATGTAATCATTCTGGTTACTTAGCTGAAGCTCAAGGTTGGTCATTGTGTTGCTGAGGTTCGATTCGGAAGCTTGAATCGCTGCGAGGGTAGCTTGGTGGTATTGTTCACCATTGGTTAGAGTGCAACCTGACAGTAAGGCAATGGCAATGACGGGGGCTACAGACTTAAACATTTGCGACCTTATGTGTTTGTAATGAATACGGATAAACCGAAGTTTAGCTAACAAAATTTAGCTGATAAAAAAGGATGCGTACGGCATCCTTTGACAAGGGTAGTATTATACGCATAGCCAAGCGTTAAAACTGTGTCAATTATAGTTTTTTTGCTACCAAAATAGCGCGTCGTGGTGCGGGATACCCTTCTACGGTTTTGCTTGGGTCGTTTGGGTCAAGATAGTCGGGTAATGAGTTGTGCGTCATCCATTGAGTTGTCCGTTGTTCATCAACGGAGGTGACGCTCTCATCAACGATACGCACGTCACCAAAACCACATTTTTCAAGCCACACTTTGAGCGCTTTTGCTGAAGGGAAAAAGTAGACGTTACGCATTTGTGCGTAGCGGTCGACAGGGACCAACACCGCATTTTCGTCGCCTTCAATAACCAGCGTCTCAAGAATCAATTCGCCCCCTGTGACCAACTGATTTTTCAATTGGATCAGATGATCTAGCGGTGAGCGGCGATGGTATAGGACACCCATGCTAAATACGGTGTCAAAGGCGTTCAATTCAGGTAATTGTTCAATGCCTAGTGGCAGAAGATGAGCACGTTGGTCATCACCCAATAGTTTACGCACCGCTTCAAACTGCACTAAAAACAGGTGCGAAGGGTCGATACCCACACACAGGCGAGCACCTTCGCCAAGCATACGCCACATGTGATAACCATTACCACAGCCAACATCCAGCACGGAACGGTCTTTCAGCGGTGAAATGTGGGGCAACACGCGATCCCATTTCCAATCGGATCGCCACTCAGTGTCGATATGGATACCGTGTAAGTGATAGGGTCCTTTGCGCCAAGGATGAAAAGTTTTAAGCAAACTTTCCAATTTCTTCTGTTCGCCTAACGCCAGCGGTGTGCTATTTGAGAGAGTGACTGACTGTTTGAGCTCAATCAGATCAGGTGTACCCGAGGGGATTTTATTTAGCGCACGAACCCAGCGGTCAAAGTCGCCATGCTCTGCATTTTGCCAGTCCGTCAACTGTTGTGGCAAAACGTTTAGCCAAGGTTGGAGACGGGTATCTTGAGCGATCAGTTGATAAAAATTGGCAAAGTTAAACATGCAAAGCGTATTCCTAGATTAGGTAAAAAGATCCTAGATAAATGGCTGGTCAGGTTTTGGCCCTTCTAGGGAAAAGAGCTAAAATGTCATTCTATTATTTAATAGCGAACATCGAGCCAAAGTTGAAACACTGGAACCACACTTCATAACTTGAAAAGCCAATGTGTTTAAAGCGAGCTTTATGTGTTGTGATGGAGTCTGGGCGCATCACATTTTCAATCGCACTGCGTTTTTGACTGATTTCTAATTCGCTGTAACCATTGGCTCGCTTGAAATCATGATGAAGGTCAATTAGCAGATCATGCGCCGTTTCATCTTCAAAAATGTACTTTTCAGATAAAATCAGTATGCCACCGGGGCGAAGACCCACGTAGATTTTTTCAAGCAGTGTTAGCCTATCTTCTGGCGATAGAAATTGCAGCGTAAAATTGAGCACCACTACTGAGGCATCATGAATTTCAATCTCACGGATGTCGGCTTCAATTACCTCGACAGGCGTATCCGAACGATAGGCGTTAATGTGCAGTTTACAACGCTCAACCATAGCAGGCGAATTATCAACCGCTACAATTTTACAACCTTTTTGGCGAATATGACGACGCATCGAAAGCGTAGCCGCCCCTAAAGAGCAACCCAAATCGTAAATGGTAGAGTGTGGCTTAACAAAGCGCTCAGCTAACATGCCGATTGCAGAGATAATATTGCTGTACCCCGGCACAGAGCGCTGAATCATATCAGGGAAGACTTCAGCAACTCGTTCATCAAAGGTGAAATCACCAATCTTATCGATTGGGGCAGAAAAGATGATGTCTTTATGATGGCTCATGGTGTACCTCATAGCGGCGCGCAACAAGTAGTGCTGACGGCTGCACTACCTTAAAAAAGGCGCACATTCTAAGAGAAAAGTGTGCGCGTGTCATTAACCTCGCACGCGATCATCAAAATAGGGTGATTTGGTGTTGGTCATCTTGGGCTGGAAATGTTGTCAATGTAGGTAATGTGAGTCGTTGTTGCAGCTGTTGGTATAGCTCGGTGGCTAATAATGGGGCTTCAATATTGTCTGGCGTGTGGACCATAAGATAAGGTTGTTTTCCTTGTTCGATCCAATGTGGCAGTTTGGTCATCCACGCTTCAAAAAAGGGGTAATTGGCCTCTAATTCTGGGTGGCCGATAAAACGGATCATCGGCGTTTGTGCCGTGGCAATGGCGTGAACAGGGACTTTAGGTTTCTTTTTCTGAGCATCAATGATGACGTCGGTCGTCGGTTTGGCCGAAAAGATAGGACGACTATCCATAATGATTCGGTCAACCGACGATTCAACTAACCATTGATTAAGCGCTTTTTCAGCTTCTCCCTTAGCAAAAAACTCAAGGTGCCGCACTTCAACACTCAGTGGAAAACCTGCGGGAAAATAGGCGCAGAATTTTTTCAACTGCTCTAAGTGCTGTGGGCCAAAAGTAGCTGGCAGTTGGATGGTCCATAATCCAACACGAGAGTGCAGAGGCTCCATGAGCATCATAAAATCTTTTAACTGATCTTGGCAGCCAGTGAGCTTATGTTCGTGGGTAATAGCTTTGGGCAGTTTGAACGTAAACCGAAAATCATCATGAGTGGCGGCGCGCCAGTTCTGCACTGTGTTCATGGAAGGTGACGCATAGAAAGTAGTGTTGCCTTCTACGGTATGAAAAACCCTCGCATACTTTTCAAGACGCTGCGCAGCAGGCGTTCCCGCGCCGTAAAACGTACTTTGCCAGCCCGCGTGTGACCACATGGTAAGGCCGAGTCGCAGTGGTAAATTCATCATACTGACCTTTCATCCATTACTAAAAATAAATACTCTACGAGAGTTTTGATGATTTTGGTATTTTAACGCTATAATCAGCCGCAATTTCTCAGCGGTGTTGCTATTTTGGTTGATTATTGATTTAAAAAGCAGCAACCCTTGATAAAACACAACAAATTGTAT
>NZ_CAWNHY010000247.1:0-23364 GCF_963874335.1 Vibrio sp. V10_P2A27P122
AAAGTAAACCCGCGAGCCATTTCCCAAATTCCTATGTAATTAAAATATGAAACAAAATTCACCTTGCGCGAATGCTATCACCTAATAAAAATAGCGGGTAAATCAACAAGGAACTCCACGTGATGATTCGAAATTCTAAATGCAACAACCACAACCGGCGGTCGTTCGGGATGACATTGATCGAATTATTGATTGCGGTTGTGATTATTGGCGTACTGTCTGCAATCGCTTATCCAAGTTATACCAAGCACGTTTTAAAAGGGCACCGAACCACCGCACTCGCCGATATGGGGAGAATTCAACTGGAACTGGAGCATCACTACGATAAGGGTTATGACTGGAGCAGGATCATTTCAGGGGGAAATTGCGTCATCTGTGAAAGCGATGCTGAACGCTATCAGTTTTCAGTCGCCAGCTCCGCAACCAGTAGCTACACCATCACCGCGACGGCGCAGAGCACCAGAGGCCAAGACCAGGATGAATGTCTAACCAGCGATAAGGTCATGACATTGAAATCAACCAACGAATCAGCCCCAAGCGCATGTTGGAAATAGAACACTACAAATGTTCAGTTTGTGAGGGGAGGACAAAGTCATCCTGTATCTGGAACGAATAAGGCCTGCATTGCAGGCCTTATTGGATAGATAATAATTCAACAGTGAATTAGCTGGTTAAATCATCGAAGAACTTTTTCACGCCATTAAAGAAACCTTCCGATTTAGGCTTATGCTTATTTGCCGCTTCACCACCGCAAGTTTCTTCAAATTCACGTAATAGTTCTTTTTGACGCGCGCTCAGTTTCACAGGTGTTTCAACCACGAGTTTGACAACCAAATCACCGATCGCCCCACCGCGTACGCCTTTCACACCTTTACCACGCATACGGAACATGCGCCCTGTTTGCGTCTCTTCTGGCACTTTCAAGTTTACACGACCATCGAGTGTTGGAACTTCAACTTCACCGCCAAGTGCCGCCATAGCAAAACTTACAGGGACTTCACAGTATAAGTTGTTGCCATCACGTTCAAAAATGTGGTGCTCTTTGACGTGAACTTGTACGTACAAATCCCCCGCTGGAGCGCCCATTTCTCCCGCTTCACCTTCGCCAGATAAACGAATGCGATCGCCCGTATCCACACCGGCTGGAATTTTAACATTAAGCGTTTTGGTTTTTTGCTTACGCCCCTGTCCATGACACACGTTACATGGGTCTTTAATGATCTTACCTTTACCATGGCAAGTCGGACAGGTTTGCTGTACAGCAAAAAATCCTTGGCGCATCTGTACTTGACCGTGACCATGACAGGTTCCACACGTTTGCGCAGACGAGCCTTTCTTCGCGCCAGTACCTTCACAAGAATCACAATGGACCAGTGTTGGCACTTCAATCTCTTTCGAACAACCACGAACGGCCTCTTCTAAAGACAGTTCCATGTTGTAACGCAAGTCAGCACCACGTTGTGCACGCGCTTGACCACCGCCCCGACGACCACCACCGAAAATGTCACCAAAGACATCACCGAAGATATCGCCAAAATCAGCACTGCCGCCACCAAAGCCGCCACCGCCCATTCCGCCTTGTTCAAAAGCAGCATGACCGTACTGATCATAAGCCGCTTTCTTTTGCGAATCGGTTAAAATTTCATACGCTTCTTTTACTTCTTTAAACTTGTCCGAAGCGCTGTCATCCCCTTGGTTTCTATCAGGGTGAAACTTCATTGCTAGGCGCTTGTACGCCTTTTTAATATCGCGCTCAGAGGCATCTCGGCCTACGCCTAATACTTCGTAAAAATCACGTTTTGACATCTTCTTCGTCACCAATTTGTTACCGCAAACGACACGCTGCCGCTTGGTGTTTATATCGACCTAACTAATGGCTCTAGATTCTAGTGAATTCAAACTAAAAAGACACTGTTAGTTAGATGGACACCAATGAGTTTTCATTAATTACAGACATACGGGCGTAAGAGTTACCCCAAACGCCCGCATCATACCGTTGATTTCATTCTTCTCTTAGAGAAGTTAGGGTGGGTTAAACTCGCGAGCCACCCAACCCTAGCCCTCCCCGTTTAAAAGGAGGGAACTCAATCAATTACTTTTTGTCTTCTTTGACTTCTTCAAACTCAGCGTCAACGACATCGTCTTCTGCAGACTGTTGTTGGCCTTCACCCGCTTGTTGTGCTTGAGCTTTTTGCTGAGCGATCTCCATCAGTTTTTGAGCAGCAGCCATAAGCGCTTGAACTTTAGCGTCGATCGCTTCTTTGTCTTCACCTTTCTTCGCTTCTTCAAGCTCAGTAATGGCCGCTTCAATCTTCACTTTATCGTCAGCAGGAAGAGCATCACCCGCTTCTTCAATTTGCTTACGAGTACCGTGAATCATTTGGTCCGCTTGGTTACGTGCTGTCGCTAACTCTTCGAACTTTTTGTCCGCTTCTTTGTTTGCTTCAGCTTCTTGGACCATTTTCTCGATTTCAGCATCGCTCAAACCGCCAGACGCTTGGATAGTGATCTTCTGCTCTTTGCCTGTTTGTTTATCTTTCGCAGACACGTGCAAGATACCATCCGCATCCAAGTCAAACACAACTTCAATTTGTGGCATGCCACGTGGTGCAGCTTGAATACCTTCTAGGTTAAATTGACCTAGCGATTTGTTGTACATGGCTTGCTTACGCTCACCTTGTAGAACATGGATCGTTACTGCATTTTGGTTGTCTTCAGCGGTAGAGAATACTTGATTCGCTTTAGTTGGAATCGTTGTGTTTTTCTCAACCAGCTTAGTCATCACGCCACCCATTGTCTCGATACCGAGAGACAGAGGCGTTACGTCAAGTAGCAGTACGTCTTTTACTTCACCCGCAAGCACACCACCTTGAATGGCCGCACCAACAGCAACCGCTTCATCTGGGTTAACATCTTTACGCGCTTCTTTGCCAAAGAATTCAGCCACTTTCTTCTGAACCATAGGCATACGAGTCTGACCACCCACTAGGATAACGTCAGTGATGTCGCCGACAGACAAGTCTGCATCAGCCAGCGCCACTTTTAGTGGCTCAAGCGAACGCTGAACAAGGTCTTCCACTAGAGATTCTAGTTTCGCACGTGTCACTTTCACGTTCATGTGCTTAGGACCAGCAGCATCAGCGGTGATGTAAGGCAAGTTCACATCTGTTTGTTGCGCTGATGACAACTCAATCTTCGCTTTTTCTGCGGCTTCTTTTAGACGCTGCATCGCAAGTGGATCAGTTTTTAGGTTGATGCCTTGCTCTTTTTTAAACTCATCAACGAGATAGTTGATCATGCGGTTATCAAAGTCTTCACCACCAAGGTGTGTGTCACCGTTAGTTGCTAGAACTTCGAATGTTTTCTCGCCTTCAACTTCATCGATCTCGATGATTGAAATATCAAATGTACCACCACCAAGGTCGTATACCGCGATAACGCGATCGCCACCTTGTTTGTCCAAACCATAAGCAAGTGCAGCCGCTGTTGGTTCGTTGATGATACGTTTTACTTCAAGACCTGCAATACGACCTGCATCTTTCGTTGCTTGACGTTGTGCATCGTTAAAGTATGCAGGAACCGTAATAACGGCACCAGTAACTGGCTCACCAAGAAAATCTTCAGCTGTTTTCTTCATTTTCTTCAGAACTTCAGCTGAAACTTGAGGAGCGGCCATTTTTTGGCCTCTTGCTTCAACCCAAGCATCGCCATTATCAGCCTTCACGATTTTGTAAGGCATGATTTCAATATCACGTTGAACTTCTTCGTCTTCAAAACGACGACCGATCAAACGCTTAATTGCAAATAGCGTATTGGTTGGGTTTGTTACCGCTTGACGTTTTGCAGGCTGACCTACTAGCGTCTCACCATCTGTATATGCAATTACCGATGCAGTTGTACGTTCACCTTCAGCGTTTTCAATAACGCGAGGTTTGTCGCCATCTAAAACAGCAACACAAGAGTTAGTAGTACCTAAGTCAATACCAATGATTTTACCCATCAGGCTATCTCCAAATAAATTCTATTTTTGTTTTATGCTACCCCCTATGTGGGGGAGGGAGAACAGGGTTTCAACCCTTACTCACAAACTAAACAAGGATGTTCGTTTCTCGTATGCCCAATAAATAAGGTCACTCAGCACCTTTTCAAGGGCAAAATTGAAAAAAGTTATGATATTTCGACTAAACAGCGTAAATAACGACTTTTTCAATCCCGAAATCACTTAATGAAGGTTTCTATCTCGACATTAATCGATTTCGACATAAAAAAGAGAGGCGACGTACACCTCTCTTTGGCACTGAATAAATTAACGCCAATAAAGCATTTGGCTTATTTCGCAACTCTTTACTTTGATACCATGACCATCGCAGGGCGAATCACTCGGCCATTCAACTCATAGCCCTTTTGCATCACAAACATCACAGTATTAGGTTCATGATCTGGGCTCTCTTGAATTGACATTGCTTGGTGCAATTCTGGGTTGAATGTTTCGCCTTCAGGATTAATCTCTTTCAGGCCAAACTTTTCAACTACGCCAATGAAAGTTTTGTGTGTCAGTTCCACACCTTCCACCAGCGGTTTCACCACTTCGTTCTCAGCGTCAGCAGCTTGAATCGTGCGCTCTAGGTTGTCTAACACTGGCAACAACTCTTCAGCAAAACGGCTCAACGCATATTTACGCGCTTTATCGATCTCTTGCTCTGAACGGCGGCGCATATTTTCAACTTCCGCTTTCGCTCTTAGCACCGAGTCTTTTTGCTCTTGAATTTTTGCTTCGCTCGACAGTAGCGCCGCTTCTAATTGCGCAATTTGGGACTCTTTCTCATCGACTTCAACTTGTTCGTTCCAATCGATATCCGCGTCAGTACCAACGACTTCAGCTTCTTGACCCACTACTTCTTGCTGTAGTTCTTCTTCTTTGATTTTGTTTTCTTCGTTGTTCATGATATCTCCAGAATCCAACTATTTTGCGCTTAACCTCCACAGTTCAAAAAGTTAAGCACACAAAAATTCGCACAAAGGCATAACTTGCCCTTATTATGGGGATGAACAATCCTGATTCAAGCCTAATTAGTTTGGAAAATTTATGAAAAAACCATTTGAAGTGATCGCTATCATTGGAAAACCAAGAGATCAACAAGCCATTCAAACACATAAAGAGCTTTACCAATGGCTAACTTCAATGGGATATCCGGTCTTTATTGATGATCGTCTCAGCGAAATATTGGAAGATATACCTGCGGAACATTTCGCTAGCCTGCTTGAAATCGGCAAAAAAGCAGACCTTGCGGTTGTGGTTGGGGGCGATGGCAATATGCTCGGTGCCGCACGCGTATTATCACGCTTCGACATTTCCGTGATTGGGGTGAATCGTGGCAATTTAGGATTTTTGACCGATCTCAACCCAGAAGATTTTCAACCAAGGCTACTTGCAGTACTCAATGGCGAATATTTAGAAGAACAACGCTTCTTACTGGAAACAGAAATTCATCGCCACGGGCAAGTCAAAAGCCATAATGCAGCGCTTAATGAAGCCGTATTACACCCCGGAAAAATTGCACATATGATTGAATTTGAAGTCTATATAGATAATAGCTTCGCTTTTTCTCAACGCTCCGATGGCCTTATCGTTTCTACACCAACGGGCTCTACCGCTTATTCACTTTCTGGCGGCGGGCCGATTTTATCTCCCAGTTTAAACGCCATTACACTGGTCCCCATGTTCCCGCATACCCTTTCAAGCCGCCCCTTAGTTGTGGATGGCAACCGCCAGATAAAACTGCTGGTTTCGCCTGATAATCGCGGAACACAGGAAGTTAGCTGCGATGGACAAGTATCCCTACCGGTTTCCCCCGGTGATGAAGTGCATATTTACCAAAGCCCAAATATTCTAAAGCTCATTCATCCTAAAGATTACAGCTACTATCACGTGCTAAGAAAGAAACTGGGTTGGTCGAGTAAATTGTTTTAAACCAACCTCTTCACCTTCTATTGACTGTCGACCTCGATTAATAATATCGAGGTCTTTTTTACAGGGAATCATTAATATTTAATGGGTTTTAAAATTTCTATTTATTTTCCATCATAAATTTACTTATCCTATAGCTGATTATTTGTGAGCCATGATTTATTCCATATTCAAGTTAAGGACCTCGATCACAATTATTATTTCTATCAATTTACTTACTGATCAACTTGGTTAAGAATCGTTCCATCAGTCAACCAGCTATAACTCACCACGGATTTAGATATGAGTAAAAATCTAAAAATTCAAGATAAGTTATGGTCAAGCTCCCTAGCTTGGTACACGCACGACTATCAAATCTCAATTTTACCATCTTTTGCACACGCCTAGCCTGCTTGGTTGTTTCTGCATTCTTTCGAATCCATTAAACAATCAGCATCAACACTAAATCTATTTATATCGCTTTTCGATACTTGCATTCATCTTTATTAATTTAAAGTTGTTGCTTGGTTATTCTCAAATAGATTTATTTCACTCGAATTTTATCGCTAATTATTTGGCGCGATATTTTTCACTCTAAATATATAAAGGGTGTTGACTAATATCGCCTGACGAAAATTAAATTATTCAAAGGTATTATCATGGAAAACTTTAAACACTTACCAGAACCCTTCCGCATTCGTGTTGTTGAACCAGTAAAACGTACAACACGTGAATATCGCGAAGAGGCCATCCTTAAAGCGGGTATGAACCCATTCCTTATCGATAGTGACGATGTATTTATTGACCTTCTCACTGACAGCGGCACAGGCTCTATTACTCAAAGAATGCAAGCAGCAATGCTAATGGGTGACGAAGCTTACAGTGGCAGCCGCAGCTACTATGCGCTGGCGAATGCGGTGAAAGATATCTTCGGTTATGAGTTAACTATCCCAACTCACCAAGGCCGTGGTGCAGAGCAAATCTATATTCCTGTTCTAATTAAAAAGCGTGAGCAAGAAAAAGGCCTCGATCGTTCAAAAATGGTGGCGCTGTCTAACTACTTCTTCGACACCACTCAAGGTCACACTCAGGTTAACTGCTGTGTGGCGAAAAACGTCTATACCGAAGATGCGTTCGATACATCCGTCAATGCAGATTTCAAAGGTAACTTTGATATCGCGAAACTGGAAATGGCGATTGAAGAAGCAGGGCCTGCGAACGTACCTTACATTGTCAGCACGATTACTTGTAACTCTGCCGGTGGTCAGCCTGTCTCTATCGCTAACTTAAAAACGGTATACGAGATTGCTCAACGCTACGATATTCCTGTCATCATGGACTCTGCGCGTTTTGCTGAGAATGCTTACTTTATTCAGCAACGCGAACCGGGTTATCAAAATTGGACTATCGAAGAAATCACTCGTGAAACCTATAAATACGCAGATGGTTTAGCCATGTCTGCTAAGAAAGATGCAATGGTTCAAATGGGTGGTCTGTTGTGTTTCAAAGATGAATCGATGATGGACACTTACACGGAATGCCGCACGCTTTGTGTGATTCAAGAAGGTTTCCCTACTTATGGTGGTCTTGAAGGTGGTGCAATGGAGCGTCTTGCTGTCGGTCTATACGATGGCATGCGTCAAGACTGGCTAGAGTACCGTATCGGCCAGGTTCAGTACCTTGTTGATGGCCTAGAAGCCATTGGGGTTGTGTGTCAGCAGGCTGGCGGCCACGCAGCATTCGTTGATGCAGGCAAACTATTACCTCATATCCCTTCGCATCAATTCCCAGCCCATGCTTTGGCCTGTGAACTCTACAAAGTAGCAGGTATTCGCGCGGTGGAAATCGGTTCGTTACTATTAGGCCGTGATCCTGCAACGGGTAAACAACACCCTTGTCCTGCTGAGTTGTTACGCCTAACCATTCCTCGTGCTACTTACACCCAAACGCACATGGACTTTGTTATCGAAGCATTTGGGAAAGTAAAAGAGAATGCCCACAACGTAAAGGGACTCGATTTCACCTACGAGCCACAAGTGCTACGCCACTTCACAGCCCGTCTAAAGGAAGTTGAATAATCACTAACTAAAGCGCGCCTAATTGGCGCGCTATTTCCTTCTAAATCGAGCAAAACAAAATCTATAAATTTAGCGGGCTTTTTCCTCAACATGAAACTTAAACAAGAGTAACGATTATGAACAATAATCCATCTTTAGTGGGCGGAGCTTGTATCATAGCAAGCGTCTGTGTCGGAGCCGGAATGTTAGGGTTACCGAGTGCGGGAGCCGGCGCTTGGACGACTTGGTCTCTTATCACAATTACCTTCACCATGATCATGATGACACTCTCGGGTTGGATGCTATTGGAAGCATTCAAGCGTTACGATCTTAAAGTGTCTTTCAACACTGTGACCAAAGACATCCTTGGCGATAACGTCAACCGAATTAATAATTTAGCAGTTTATTTTGTCGGCGGTATCTTACTTTATGCTTACATCACATCTTCAGGTTTAATTCTAGAAGGTGTTTTAGGTATCAATAACAAAATCACATCAGTCCTGTTTGTTGCTGTTTTCTCTCTTTTCGTTTGGCACTCTACTCGAGCAGTCGACAGGATCTCTATTGTTCTTATTGCCTTTATGGTACTGAGCTTCGTATTTGGTGTTTCTGGTTTAGCCGTTAACATAGATACTAGCGTACTTTTCGACCGCATTAACGAAGAATCCAATTATGCCCCATACGCTATGGCAATGTTACCTGTGGCGTTAACTTCATTTGGTTATCATCACTCAGTGGCCAGTATGCGTTCTTACTATGGGTGTGAGCATCGCGCAAAATACGCCATTTTGGGCGGTACCGTTATCGCACTATGTCTGTACTTCCTGTGGATGGCCAGTATTTACGGTAACCTACCACGTAGCAATTTCGGCCCAGTGATTGCCCAAGGTGGTAACGTTGAAGTTCTGTTAGCAGCGTTAGGCTCTGTGATTGATTCAGACAAGGTATCGCACGCAATCAACACCTTCTCAATGGCAGCCATTCTTTCTTCGTTCATTGGAGTAGGCTTAGGTGTTTTTGATTTTCTGGCAGACCTGTTTAAATTTGAAGACAACAAACAAGGTCGAACTAAAACGTGGCTAGTGACATTTATTCCACCACTCACCCTTTCTTTATTGTTCCCTTTCGGCTTTATTCTGGCGATTGGCTATGCGGGTGCTGCTGCAACAATCTGGGCTTGCTTAATTCCAGCGTTATTGGCTCGTAAATCACGCACTTTAGAAGGTGGTCAAGAAGGATTTATGGCACCGGGTGGCAACGCAATGATCGGCATGCTGATCTTATTTGGTATCGCAACCGCAGTATTCCACTTTATGTCAATGATGAACCTATTACCGACATTCAGCGGTTAAGTCAGTTTCACTACACCAATGGCAACCCACTAATGACGAGAATTACGATGGTCTTTGAAAGCCACCAAGCCTCTTTTCCAGCGCGCTCATGCGTGGAAGTTGCTCGCCTGCCTATGGATGCGAAAGTGGAAATTGAAGTGATAGCGACCAAGTAAGCGCTATTCTCTAGATGATAAAAAAGACGCATCAAGCGTCTTTTTTATGTGAATTTATGCAATGTAGATTAACCCTAGCAAACCAACTACGGCGATTGTCGCGCCAAACACCATGACACTCGATAGTTTATCAGCCAATGTCGATTGGGATTTACCTTTTTCAGAGGTGCTTTTCTTTTCTAATAGCGAAAGAAGTGCTGAGTTCATCATTTACTACACCTTGTTACATTGTATACAGGTTGCGTATTCTATCTTTTTTGTGAACCTCGTCAAACTATTTAATGAGCATTTAATAATCAATTCAAAACTAATTAACCCCATCGAATGAAGTAAAATTCACTAGAAAGCCAGAGCTATCAAGCAACATAAATCACTTCCTGTCGCATGCACTAAACTCAGCGCAGTTTACAATACTCATAGTTTTCTGACAGGCATCTTTACTGTATAAAAAAACAGTTTATACTGTTCACTTATACAGTGTTATTTGATTATATAGGTACAGAAATGCTGGCTCATTTAAGTGTGAATAATTTTGCTATTGTTAAATCATTGCAGTTAGAGCTTTCCAAAGGAATGACTACCATTACTGGCGAAACCGGTGCGGGTAAATCCATTGCAATTGACGCGCTCAGTTTATGTCTTGGTGGCCGTGCGGAAGCAGGAATGGTCAGGCAGGGTGAAGAAAAAACCGAAGTCAGCGCCGCCTTTATTTTGGACAATAACCTCAACGCCACGCGCTGGTTGGAAGACAATGACTTGCTCGACCAAAAAGAGTGTATTTTACGCCGAATCATCACCAAAGATGGCCGCTCTCGTGCCTTCATCAATGGCAGCCCTGTGCCTCTTTCACAACTCAAAGCTCTAGGTCAATTACTGATCAACATCCACGGTCAACACGCCCATCATCAACTGATGAAAAGTGAGTATCAAATGAGCATGCTGGACCAATACGCAGGTCACGTGAATCTTGTCAAAGAGACACGCTTAGCCTACCAAATGTGGCGTCAAGCAGATAACCAGCTCAATCAACTCAAAGAAAATAGTCAACAAAACCAAGCTCAAGTTCAACTGCTGGAATATCAAATCAAAGAACTCAATGAATTGGCGATTGGTGAAGAAGAGTTCACCGAACTCGAACAAGAGCACAGACGTTTAGCCAACAGTGGCGAGCTTGCTACCACTTGCCAGCAAGCCATTGAACTTATTTATGAGGGGCAAGAAGTCAATGCGCTAAGTTTGCTGCAGTCAGCCAACCACGCCTTGCTTGAACTGGCCGAGTTAGATGAAAAACTTGCCACCTTACCCAACATGGTGGCTGAAGCCATCATCCAACTCGAAGAAGCCAACAGTGAATTGCGAAACTATCTGGACAGTATCGATGTCGATCCTGAACGTATGGCTTATGTAGAAGAACGTTACTCTAAAGTGATGTCCATATCGCGCAAGCACTACATCGCTCCTGAAACGCTTTACCACCACCACCAAGATCTGCTCAAACAAATAGCGCAACTTGACTGCTCTGAAGATAAATTACAAGAACTGGAAAGTAACGTTGCCAAACAGTATCAGCAGTTTGCAACCTGTGCCGACAAACTGCATAAGTCTCGTAGCCGTTACGCGAAAGAGCTGGATAAATTAATCACCAATAGCATGCACGAACTGAGCATGGAAAAAGCCAAGTTCTGCATCGAAGTTAATCATGAAACAACGCATCCATCACCACTGGGTTTTGACACCGTAACCTTCTTAGTCTCGACCAACCCAGGTCAACCGCTGCAGCCTATCGCTAAAGTCGCGTCAGGCGGAGAACTGTCACGGATATCTCTAGCAATCCAAGTGATCACCGCTCAAAAAGTAGACACTCCTAGCCTTATTTTTGATGAGGTCGATGTCGGTATCAGTGGGCCAACTGCTGCGGTGGTCGGAAAAATGTTAAGGACATTAGGCGAATCAACTCAAGTACTGTGTGTGACTCACTTACCACAAGTGGCAGGTTGCGGGCACCAACAACTGTTTGTCAGCAAGCAAGCCAAAGCAGGAAAGACAGAAACACAAATGAAACGGTTAGACAATGAACAACGCGTCGCTGAACTTGCTCGCCTTTTAGGGGGTAGCCAAATCACCGAATCTACCCTTGCTAATGCGAAAGAACTGCTGATCGCCGCCTAAGCTGACATTTTTCTTTTTAGGTTTGCAACCAAACTCAAAATTTGCAGTCTCAACTAGCTCGTAGCTCAGTCTATTTTTTACTTCTGCTGCGAGCTTGTTTATTATCAGTCCAGTTTTACGACCTATTGGCAAAGAATTTTGAATATGCAGTTAAAAAAGTGGTTAATCGCAGTCCCTTTAGCAATGACAATGCTGACTGGATGCTCTTTATTAGAAAAACTCGTTTATCGTATTGATATTAACCAAGGCAACTACGTTGAACAGCAAGCCGTCGATCAACTCAAGTTCGGTATGAGCAAAGAACAGGTTAGGTTTGTCATGGGGTCGCCGATGCTTATTGAAAACGGTTATCCCGATACTTGGTATTACATTTATCACCACACGGAAGGCCACAAAGAATCGATACAGAAAAACCTGATTGCGACATTTAATACCGCAGGTGCTTTGATGGAAATCAGTGGCGACTACCCTCCTAGCGAACGGTTTTTTGAAGGCGTAAACTGAACGAAAACACGTTCAAACAAATGATACCCAAAGTGCACCTCACAATGAGTGATACTAACGGACAGGGCTCATAACGAGCCCTTTATCTTGCACCCAATACCGCAGCAACGTTTACTGTTGCGCTTTTGCCTGCTCGGCTCTCTTGCGACGGATCTCTTTAGGATCGGCCAATAACGGACGATAAATTTCAATGCGATCACGGTCTCTGACCGTCGAATCTAGCTTAACGTTACGACTAAAAATCCCGACCTTATTTTTTGATAAATCAATCTCTGGGTAGAGCTCAAGCACACCGGACTGTTGAATTATCGTTTCGACGGTTGAGTTTTTGTCTACCACCAAATTCAGTACTCTTTGCTCATGAGGCAATGCATAGACTACCTCAACATGGATCATCTCAGATTCAATACTCATTACTGATACACCTGTTTCGCTCGTTTGGTAAATGCGTTAACCATATTAATAGTCAATTCATTGAATATCTTGCCAAAAGCCAATTCCACCATTTTGCTCGAAAATTCAAACTCCAGTTTAAGTTCAACCTTGCAGGCCTGTTCATCAAGTGCAGTAAAATACCAACCGCCTTTTAAAGCCTTAAAAGGACCATCGACCAAATTCATCAAAATAGCTTCACTGGCCACCAACACATTCGACGTTGTGAACGTCTTACTTATCCCTGCCTTTGAAACATCCACCGAAGCCACCATCGACAAATCGGAAGATTCAATAACGCGAGAACCAGAACAACCTGGCAAAAATTCAGGATAACGAGCAACGTCATTCACGAGATTAAACATTTGTTCTGCACTAAAAGACACTAAAGCAGAACGACTGACTTGCTTCATATTCTCTCCTCATCACCACCGAAAGAGTCTGGTGTGTAACAATTTTACTTTTATTCTTATCCTACGCAAATAAAAGGATTTCCTAAGCTCAAACCAAGCCGTATAATGCCGCCACTATGGTAAAGAAAAAATCAAACTCAAAAGCAGGTAGCAATACCATTGCTGTAAATAAAAAAGCTCGCCACGAATATTTTATCGAAGATGAAGTAGAAGCAGGCATGGAGCTCCAAGGCTGGGAAGTCAAATCTCTTCGTCAAGGCAAAGCGAATATCGCAGAAAGCTACGTTTTCATGCGAGACGGAGAAGCCTTTGTTTCCGGAATGACAATAACGCCACTGCAGCAAGCATCCACTCACGTTGTTGCCAACCCAACTCGCGTGCGCAAGCTGTTAATCAGCCGCCGTGAACTGGATAACCTTTATGGACGCATCAACCGTGAAGGCATGACACTTATCGCACTATCACTGTATTGGTCTCGCTCTTGGGTGAAAATCAAAATTGGTGTAGCGAAAGGTAAAAAACTGCATGACAAACGTGATGATTTAAAAGAAAAAGATTGGGCAAGAGAGAAAGCACGCGTAATGAAGAGCTCATTGCGTTAATCTTAACCACTTAGACGCAGAAAGCTAGACAGACAAAGGTTTTCTGGTAGTATGCGTCAACACACTTGGGGCTGATTCTGGATTCGACGGGAATTTTGCAGTCTGAGGTGCATGCCGTGGGGCGGTTTGCCACGTTAAAAGCCGCAAAAAAATAGTCGCAAACGACGAAAACTACGCACTAGCAGCTTAATAACCTGCCAAGAGCCTTTCTGCCCTAGCTTCCGCTCGTAAGACGGGGAACAACAGAGAGTCAAAACCAAACAAGCTCGTGCCGCGTCTCCCGCCTGAGAGACAAAGCATTAAAACTAATTCAGGATAGCCATTAGATAGCGTGTCGGTTCGCAGTTTGATGGTGAAATTAAAGACCGAATAAGCATGTAGTACCAATGATGAATGATTTTCGGACGCGGGTTCAAATCCCGCCAGCTCCACCAAATCATAGTTTAAAGACGTCCTAGGGCGTCTTTTTTCTTATCTGCAATATATAAAATCAATAGCTTAGTGTTTGTAGTTATTCCATAAGATTCATAGCAGCTTTAATTTTTAGGTACACTACAAGGTACGCTGATTTTATCGTATTAATCTGGTGTACCCATCATGGCAAAAAACACAGTAAAGCTGACAGATAAAGAGATCAAAGCCCCCAAAAATCTTCAGGCCTACGCCTAACAAACTTCATTACCGATCAACACCTGAATACCTTTATCTTCCAATTCCTGGCGCACACTGACAGGAAATGAAGCATCTGTGATGACCGCATCAAAACTTTGAATATCGAGGGCGTGAAAGGTGGCTATTTTGCCATATTTTGATGAGTCAGAGACCAAAATCACTTTCTGTGCAGCCACAGACACTGCCTTTTTAACACTCACTTTCGGCTCACTAGGCGTTGAAATGCCACGTAAATTCCAAGAGGAGGTCGAAACAAACGCTACATCGATATTCATTCCCGACAAAAAGTCGGACACTTTACTACCAACACTTGATAGGTTCTCACGATCAACTCGCCCCCCTGTGTGGTAAAGATCACTTTTACTGTGATGGATAAGATAAGTCGCAATCACAAAATCATTGGTAATAAACAGTAGATCATCACGCATGGCGAGTTGATGAGCGATTTCCAATGTCGTAGTACCCGCATCAAGATAGACAGTGGAATTCTTAAGCACTAATTGACTAGCTATATGGCCAATCGCGACTTTCTCGCTGGCATGCTGCATCACTTTGGCATCGTGGGAAGGTTCCTGATGCAACACAGTCGTAAGCTGCACACCGCCTGAAACCGACAATACCTTACCCAATTTTTCGAGCTTAACAATATCGCGACGAATGGTCATATGCGACACATTCAACTGTTCAACCAGCTCGTTGATGCTGATAACTTCATGTTGTGAAAGTAGTGACAGAATAGTTTTGTGACGTTCTGCTGGAATCATAATGACTTAGCGGTATGTGATAAGTGCATTCATATTATCAGCCATCAACCGCGGTGTGAAGTTGCGTTAACTATTGTGAAATAAAGCGTTTCTCGGCCACAGAACCGGAGGAATAGCATGTAAATAGCTGACTATCTTCAATATCATCACCATTAATTGTTAATTTTTGTGACGAAACACACAGGACAAGCAAGCGAATTTCACATACAATCACAATAAATAACAACGATTAACATTTTAAATGCACATTTAGCGCGAGATAAGTATATGGATAATCAAACAGTTAAATCGGTCGCTGTCATTGGGTTAGGCTCTATGGGAATGGGCGCAGCGAAATCCTGTATTCGCGCCGGACTTGATGTATACGGCGTTGACCTCAATCCAGTGGCGCAAGAAACGCTGAGCAGCTACGGTGCGAAAGCCGTATCTAGCGACGCAAATCAATTTGCCAACGAACTCGATGCGGTTCTATTGCTGGTGATCAACGCTAAGCAAGTCAAATCGATATTATTCGATTCAGGCCTAGCCGCCAGCCTCAAATCAGGCACCACCGTCATGGTATCTGCCACTATCTCAGCCCAAGATGCCAAAGAGATTGAAGCGGGGTTGAACATACACAATTTGCTGATGCTGGATGCGCCGGTTTCTGGCGGCGCAGTCAAAGCAGAAGCAGGTGAAATGACCATCATGGCATCCGGTAGCGTAGAAGCCTTCGCAAAACTGGCTCCTGTGCTAAAGGCGACTGCACGAAAAGTTTATAACATCGGTACCGAAATCGGCTTGGGCGCGACGGTAAAAATCATTCACCAGTTGCTGGCAGGCATACACATTGCCGCAGGTGCAGAAGCAATGGCACTGGCCGCACGTGCCAATATTCCTCTCGATCTGATGTACGACGTAGTAACTAATGCCGCAGGTAACTCTTGGATGTTTGAGAACCGCATGAGGCATGTAGTAGACGGCGACTACTCGCCAAAATCCATGGTCGATATCTTTGTTAAAGACCTCAATCTGGTCGCGAATACCGCACAAGATCTGAAATTCCCGCTACCGCTAGCGAGGACTGCACTCAACATGTTTACCTCTGCCAGCAACGCCGGTTTTGGTAAAGAAGACGATAGCGCCGTGATTAAGATTTTTGACGGCATCAACTTACCTGGTGTGGAGAAATAATGATGTTACTTGGAGTGATTGCCGACGATTTTACTGGCGCTACTGATATTGCTGGCTTTCTGGTTGAGAACGGCATGCGCACAGTGCAGCTTAACGGGGTACCGACGAACGACACACAAGTGGATGCTAATGCGGTCGTGATCAGCCTTAAATCTCGCTCATGCCCGACAGAGCAAGCTGTCAGCCAATCTCTGGCCGCTCTGCGCTGGTTAAAGGCTCAAGGTTGTCAGCAGTTTTACGTCAAATACTGCTCAACCTTTGATAGCACAGAGCAAGGCAACATCGGCCCAGTGACCGATGCTTTGCTGGACGAGCTGAACGAAACCTTCACCATCGTCTGCCCAGCACTACCGATTAATGGGCGCACCGTATTCAACGGCCATCTGTTCGTACTGGGTGAGCCGCTAAATGAATCGGGAATGCGCCATCACCCGCTAACACCGATGACCGATTCCAGCGTTGTGCGTTTGATGAAACGTCAGTCACAAGGCGAATGTGGTCTGGTGAATTATCAAACCATTGAGCAAGGCGCAGAGGCCGTAATAGAACGTTTTGCACAGTTGCAAAATGAAGGTAAACGCTACGCAGTGGTGGATGCAATTAACAGCGCTCATCTGATTACACTTGGTCAGGCCGTTAAATCACTCAAACTGATTACCGGCGGTTCAGGCCTCGCCGCAGGTATCGCCCAGAACTGGGCCGACAAACTGACCGAGCAAAACGAAAGCAAATCAGCAGGCTTCCCGGAGCGCGCCCACAGCGTGGTGCTTTCTGGCTCTTGCTCAGTGATGACCAATCAACAAGTCGCCCACTATCAAACTCTAGCACCGCACTTTGCAGTCGATGTGGATGCATGTTTACACGATGAGCACTACGTGCAAAAGGTTTTTAACTGGGTAACTAAGCAGCTTGATGGAGACTACGCACCAATGGTGTATGCCACCGCAGATCCAGACAAACTTAAAGCCATTCAAGCGCAATATGGCGCGACGGCATCGAGCGAAGCGGTGGAGCAGTTTTTCAGCCAGCTTGCACACCAGTTGCAAGAGTTTGGGGTGAAGAACTTTATCATTGCTGGCGGTGAAACGTCCGGCACAGTGACCCAAAGCCTAGGCGTCACAGGTTTTCACATCGGACCGCAAATTACACCGGGCGTACCTTGGGTCAAATCCATCGACGGTTCACTGTCGCTAGCACTTAAGTCAGGTAACTTCGGCAATGAACGGTTCTTCGAAAAAGCGCAGGATTTTTATCTATGACAGAACAACAACTCAGAGCACAGATGGTCAGTCTAGCACGTTCGATGTTCGAACGTGGTTATGCCACCGGCGGTGCAGGTAATCTATCGCTGAAACTGCCTAACGGCCATTTTCTTGCCACGCCTACTGGCTCTTCCTTTGGTCGTTTAATCGCAGAGGAACTGTCGGTGGTGGACATCGACGGTCACCAACTTTCCGGTAAGCGCGCGTCAAAAGAGATTGCCTTTCATTTGGCAATTTACCGCAACAACCCGAAATGCAACGCGATTGTACACCTGCATTCAACGTACCTGACGGCGTTATCGTGCCTCGACAACCTTGATACAGAAAACGCCATTCGCCCCTTTACGCCTTACTACGTGATGCGTATTGGTCAGTTACCTGTGATTCCGTATCTGCGTCCGGGAGAGCCGCGTATTGCAGAAGAGCTGGCTAAACACGCCGCAGATTACCGAGCATTCTTACTGGCTAACCATGGCCCTGTCATCACAGGTAACGATTTAGAAGATGCGGTGGATAACGCTGAAGAGCTAGAAGAGACCGCCAAACTTATGTTTTTACTCAATAACCACCCAATTCGCTACCTCACCGAAGCGGAAGTGGAAGACCTGAAAGGGAGAGGGAAATAATGGCTAAATTTGCTGCTAATCTCACCATGCTATTTACCGAGGTGCCCTTTATAGAGCGCTTTGAACAAGCACACCGCGCAGGCTTTAAGGCGATCGAATTTCTGTTTCCTTATGCGTTCGAACCACAAGTGCTAGCAACAAAACTAGCGCAGTACGACTTTGAACAAGCGCTGTTCAATATGCCTCCCGGCGACTGGGATGCGGGCGAAAAAGGCTTCGCTGCCCTACCGGGACGCGAGCAAGAGTTCAAACAAAGCGTTGCCACCGCACTGATGTACGCCAAAGCACTTAATTGCAAAAAAGTGCACGCCATGTCAGGAATCATCGACTCGGCACACAGCATGCAACAACATATAGACACCTTTATCGCCAATATTCGTTATGCCGCAGATGCGTTCGCCAGACACGGGATTGATGTACTAATTGAACCGCTTAACAACCGCGATGTACCAAACTATTTCATCGCTCACCAGCGCCGTGCGGTTGAATTGATTCAGAGAGTGAACCGGCCGAACGTGAAACTGCAACTGGACCTATACCACGCGCAGATCATGGATGGCGATCTGGATGTCCTGATCCACGAATTGGCACCGTTTATCGGCCACATTCAAATCGCATCAGTGCCACACCGTAATGAACCAAGCGACGGCGAAATCAACTATCCGTACCTATTCGATGTACTAGATAACTCCGGTTACAACGGCTGGATTGGGTGCGAATACAAACCTAGAACCACCACAGAACAAGGCTTGGGCTGGGTTAAACCTTATTTATAACACTCAATAACAATAATGAAATTCAGACGACAAGGACATGCGTATGAACATCGTAATTACAGGTGGTGCCGGATTTCTGGGCACGATGCTGACTCAAACCCTACTTAAGCAATATTCTCACTTGATTCAATCGTTGACGGTTGTCGATCGCGTAGAACCCAACATCGCCATCACTCAAGATCCACGAGTCAGTGCAGTCGTGGCTGATATCACCGACCCACAACAAATCGCTACATTTATCGTCCCTGAGACGACTCATGTTTTCCATCTTGCTGCGATTGTCTCTAGTCATGCAGAACAAGATTTCGATCTTGGAATAAAAGTTAACTTAACAGCAACACAATTGATGCTGGAACAGTGTCGCCAAGTCAATCCAGAGATACGCTTTGTGTTTTCGAGTTCACTGGCGGTGTTTGGTGGAAAATTGCCAGAGGTCGTAACGCCAATGACAGCGACTCAGCCAAGCTCTTCATACGGCACACAAAAAGCGATGGGTGAGCTACTGGTCAATGACTATGGCCGCAAAAACTTGGTCGATGCTATCAGCGTTCGTCTACCAACGATTTGCATCCGTCCTGGCGTGCCAAATCAGGCCGCTTCATCTTTCGTCAGCGGAATAATTCGTGAGCCACTTAAAGGTGAACAATCCAACTGCCCCGTCGACCTTGATTTAGGTCTATGGATATCGAGCCCTGAAACCGTGATTCAAAATATTATTCACGCCAGTCAACTTGAACGAGCCTCTATCCAAGGTTATCGAACGTTCAACCTACCTGGAATCAAGGTCACACCGCGGGTCATGCTCTCCGTAATGGCCGAGCAAGTAAGCTTATCGCGCACCAAGCTCGTGACCGTAAAGAAAGACAAAGCAGTTGAAGCGATAGTGGCCAGTTGGCCTCAATCGATTGATAACACATACGAACTCAACCTTGGCTTTAGTGCCGATGCCGATTTCAATACCGTATTGTCTCGCTACATTAACACCAACCCAATTAGTGAAATGGAGGACGCATAATGTTATCGATTTCTGTTATCGGCCTGATTATCGCGGTATTCGTTCTGATATTTCTGGTATTGCGAACACGTGTGCATGTGTTGATTGCAATGCTTGCTGCTGCCTGTATCGCGGGCTTAATCGGCGGATTAAACGTGAACGAAACCATGTCAGCGATCAGCAAAGGATTTGGCGGTACCTTAGGTGGCATCGGTATTGTGATTGGACTTGGCGTTATGATGGGCGCTATTCTGGAAACCTCTGGCGCGGGTGAATCTATTGCCTATCACTTCATTAAATGGTTGGGCAAGCGTAAGGAAGAGCTGGCTTTGGCGATTACCGGATACATTGTCAGTATCCCTGTCTTTGTCGACAGTGCTCTGATCATTCTTTACCCGATTGCTAAATCTCTGGCGAAGACATCTCAACGTTCCATTCTCACACTCACGGTCGCTTTAGCAGGTGGCCTTGTGGTGGCTCACCACTGTATTCCGCCCACACCAGGCCCCTTGAGTGTCGCAAGCATCTTCGGTGTTGATATCGCCTCAATGCTGGGTTTTGGTCTGATCATCGCCTTACCATCTGTTGCTGGAATTGTGATGTATGCGCGTTGGTTAGAGAAACATTTCCCGGAGTACACAGCGCCGGTAACTTTCGCTAAAGAGCCAGAAGAGCAGCAAAAAGTTCACGCTGACTATATGGCATCAAAATCATCAAAAGCACTACCTTCTCTGACTAAATCAATCATGCCAATCGCAGTGCCGATTCTGCTGATTCTAGTTAATTCGCTGACACAACTTGCAGAAAAACAACTAGGGCTAACGGGACTTAGCGCCAGTTTTGTAGGGCAAGCAATACAGTTCCTCGGCCACCCAATTATTGCCTTGTCGATCAGTACATTATTGGCTGTTTATACCTTGACTCCTTACTTGGATAAAGAAAAAACTACCGCCAAATTGGAAGAAGGTATTTCAACTTCAGGGATTATCCTTCTCGTGACTGGTGCAGGAGGTGCTTTAGGCAACGTACTGCGTGAATCTGGTGCTGGTGCTGAGATCGCTAATCAGATCGCCTCTCTTTCTATCTCACCGATTATGATCCCGTTTATTATCGCAACCTTGGTTAGAATAATTCAGGGCAGTGGCACAGTTTCAATGATTACGGCTGCTTCAATTTCTGCGCCAGTCCTTGCAGAAATTCAAGACGTAAACATGCTGTTTGCAGCTTCCGCCGCCACAATGGGCAGCCTATTTGCAGGGTATTTCAACGACAGTCTGTTCCATATAGTAAACAGACTGATGGGCGTAACCGAGGTTCGTAAACAACTGGTAATTTGGACCATTCCAACCACTATTGCTTGGGCGATTGGTGGCACGTTAATCATGACACTTAACCTAATATTTGGCAGTGCAGGATCCGTTTATGACCCACTGTTTCCGCTACTGGTCCTAGGTTGGTGTCTCTATTTTGTGAGATCACAAAGTCGATCATCGAGTCAGGTAGCGACCCAACCCCCTTGCTAATGCATCAAAACCCCTTTTTATTAAGGGGTTTTCTTATCTTACAATGTGAGACAGGTACACGAACTTCCTGCTTTAGTTCATAACCTTCTCTATTCTCAACATTGAACCAACCACCTGACTTATCTAAATATCACTTCAAGCATAATGAAATGCAACATTCCATGCATTTTCAGTTAGTTACAGACAATATAAACACATATTTAGGCCTTCGTTTGTTGCTGATGGGTAGCGACTGTCGTGAGTTTATCGGCGCGGAAAAGCTTGTAAGCCATAATGCCAATAACCAACGCTTTGATAATCATCATTTGTGGGTTACCGAAATAGGCAGCCATACCAACAAACCCCGATAAGAACATGAGCAAACGGAACCTTTTCAGGTCAGTCATATACAGTGCCAACAAAATTAACGCGAGATCGCCAAACTGCAAGGCTTCGGCAAGTGTGGGGTTATTGATAAAGCTGCTTACGGCCACATAAGCAATATAAAGAATACCGCTCGCCATCAAAGCCGCAGCAGAATTGATCACCATTTTGCTGGTGTTAGTAAAATCTTTCACATATCGATATGCGTTAATGGCACCAACCGACAGGTTAAGGATGACTTTAGGCCACCAGCCCATCAAAATTGACCAAGCAATGTCATTCGCAGCCGAAGCAAATGCAGCATAGCGAGTAAACTTCATCGAATTAAAAATAGTGAGTGATATATAGAATGCGACAGATGTCCATCCTAATACTTCGCGTAATATATCAAGCAAAATACGGTCTCTTTTTACATAGAATCATCATCCACAACAATGAAACTATCTGCTACTAATAAGGCCTGTAGTGGTTTATAAACCCACCACCTGACCGTTGGGCGCAGGATAATATCACGGCATTCGGTATAAATCCTAGAAAAGACTCTTATCAATACACGCTTATTCTCGAAAATATGTTTCTCAATTTTGGAAACAAAACTGCAAACTCAACAAACGCATCACCACTCCCCTTTTGACACATTCAATCATCCCTGAATGAAAATTAACTGACGTACGCTAACTCATTCAGCGAGGAGAACGAACCGCAACCACTTTCGTCTCAATCAACTGGTAACGAATCCCAGCTTGGTCAAACGACTGGCGCAGCGCCGTTAAATTCCGATGATAGGTCACTTGCCGACCAGATGCCGTCTTCACTTTCATTACCATATTACTCATACACTTATCCTCTACCCTTAACCGATTGGTTGCATCAAACTATGCTATTTTGAATATTTATAACCAAACAACTTGGAGTTGCAGGTAGCAAGGAAATCGTTATTGTGCGAACTCTTTGAGTGCCGCCATCGCCTTTTCTGCCTTCTCTTGTTGCACAAAAATATGGTCATGATAATAACCCGCAATCACATTAGCGCTGATGCCATACGAAGCTAGCTTAGTTGCAAAAGCGGCCGTTAAACCCACCGCCTCTAAACTTGAATGAACCGTCAGCGTAATTAAGCTGAATACCGATTCAAAATCGAGCTGCGCCGCAATGGCCTTTTGCTGCTCAACGACCAAGGTCAGCCCTTCACGCTCTTGAAATGTCGCCACGGGTTCTAAATGCAAATAATCGGCTAATGCCCCTTGCACAGTACAAAACACATAGCTTCCGCCCACCAACTCGGGTGACATGGATTGCAGTAAAACCTCTAAATCAGTAATCGCTGTCATATTTTTATTTCTCATTCAAATTGAAGCCGAAGTGCAGAGTAAAGCCCTCTGTGGAATAAGTGAAATTAATAATATTAATTAGTGATTAATTATTCTTACAACCACAATTTAAAAACAAGAAGAAAATAAAAATTAAATAAAATTCAATTAATTAGAGAATCGCAATGTTAATAAAGAAAAAACAAGATGCATTTAAAATCAAAAAGGTCAACGTAACACATCACTCAATACTATCTGAATGCTTTATAC
>NZ_CAWNHY010000248.1:0-23298 GCF_963874335.1 Vibrio sp. V10_P2A27P122
TTTTCAACTTAGATCATCTTCCTTAAATAGGTGATATAGATAATATAGTTCGTCTTTAGAAAATTTAACCGAGTACTTATTTCCTAAAGAGATTAAACTTTGATTTAGTGAAGTATAGATATCTTTACTTATTTCTGGTGATATTAGAGTAGACGGATATTTAACTAATGCTTCATTATTGGCCAATGACTCCATTGTACAAGCTAAGTGTAGTAGTATTCCATATTGTAGACTTAAGGAAACTTTTTTCTTGCTTATTTTTTCAAATCGATAAATAAGACGACGAATATCAAAAATCAATTCATTTTTATCAAATTTAGAAAATTCAAACTTTGTTACATTCAACCCTTCCAGAATACCAAGCTCATATTCAATTTGATATTTTATATCTTCTATTCCTTTACCAGAAAAAATATTTTGCAAATCATAATGGGGCACTGATAGGTTTGTTTTAAAAGGACCAGTAACACACAAAACAAATTCGTTTTGTTCAAGTAATTTTAACCTATCACTAATATTTTCTTCTCCGACCAAATTAATTGGGATTATATTAATATTTTCAGAATAGTCAGCAAGACTTCGTTCTAAGAATTTTTTTAGATAAATTGCAGATCCTTCACCTGTTGTACAAATAGTAATGATAGTCAGTTTAAGGTTATGCGATTCTTTAAAAGACAGCAAATTATCTTCCTCATCAGTCTTTGTATTTCGCAACATTGCAATATTATCAATGGTCACTTGAAGGGTTTCGTCATAGATAAAGTCTAGAGGATATCCAAGCATAGCCTTACCACAAGCAGCTAATACATGAGGTGCACTGGTCATTGAAATTGTTTTTGTTTTTATGTTCAGCTCTTTTTCAATATCAGCACCAAAATTCATTAGTGACCCCATATCCACAAGTAAAAGAACATCACAGGCTGGTGATTTCTTCAAAAAATCAACGATTTTCGTATAAGTACTGGATGGTGAATCACTAAGAGCCATATTGAACCCAGTACAGTAAGTTCCACCAAGTAACTGATTACAGGTAGCTGCAATGGAAGTAGCAGTAGACTCACCATGATGAACAACAATCACTTTCACTTGATTTGAGGATAAGTTTAGCTTTTCATTTCCCGCTGCTATAAACATAGTCAGGAAACCAGCTTCATCATTAGGAGTGTGCACATCAAATGTTGAATTAATGATAGATAAGCATTGATTAGCTACTTTAAATTGACTTGGATACTGTTCCTTAATTTCTTTAAGTTTTGGGTTATTTATTTTTTTATTATTACGTAACCTAACCAGCAAATTTGCGATGTGAAGTACCATAGCATATTTAATACTATCCGGTAGTACGTTGCCTAACTGTGATTGACACAAAGCCGATATATCTTCAACTAGAGCAATAGTTGTTTCACCAGCTAATTTCTCCAGATTTTTATTACTATGATCAGACTGAGCAACCTCGATACAATGACCGAGATAATTATTTATATCACTTGAAACTATTTTATCTAACTGTTCTTCTGTACTACCAATTTGTTTTAACTGATTTACCCTTTTATCGATAAGGTCATAGATGCTTTCTGTTTTACCCATAGCAAAATCAGACACATTAGAAAGATTATCCTCTGTGAAGAGGTAATACCGTTGATCAATACAGTTTAAGTGTGTCCATATCTGCCTGTGTTCCGTATATAAATTTAGTCCAGATTTTATATTTTCTGGCAAGCTATAGCTGGATATTTGCAACTCGGACTGGCGACCAGTGACAAAGTCAGCATAAGATTTGGCACAAAGTATTCGAATATCACCTTCTAATTGACCAATATTTGATGGGCAATCATAGCCAAGTAACGATCGAACGGCATTGATTGAAACTTTAATCGGTCTCTGTAACCGTGCTGATTCTTTAGAAATAAAACTAGTAATTAGGTTTAATCTTTCTTCAATACTGCGTTCACGTAATGGTGGAAGCGTGATTCGTATGGGTATACGTCTTACGAAGGTGTTTAGCAGTTCTGACTCAGGATTTTCGGTCGTTGCGCAGAGAATCAGAACTTTAGATTTGCGTTTTGTATCTGCTTCTCCTAACCGCCGATAAAGCCCTGTATCGATGAAAGTGAATAACATCTCCTGTCCCTCTGGAGGTAGCCGGTGCACTTCATCTAAAAATAGTATCCCACCATCAGCAACATCAATTAGCCCTGGTCGATCACTGTCAGCACCTGTATAAGCACCTTTTTTACAACCGAATAACTGTGAAACAAGTAACTGGGGGTTATTTGAATATTCTGCACAGTTGAATATTATAAATGGTGCATCATTGGACAGGCAATTGAGCTGCATTGCACTCTGATGAACTAAGCTAGCAAACATCGATTTACCCGTTCCCGTTTCTCCTTGTAGCATAATATGCATACCATTGGGCGGGTATAGAATGGCCGCTTTTGCTTGCTCTGCTGCACCATAAAGACTAGGGCACATCGTTTGGATCTGATCTAAAGCCGTAGACTCTTCACTAGGCTCTGTGCGCTGCTCTGTTACTGCACGATAATAAACAGGGCGAATTCCAGATTTTATTACCTTACCTTCTTGACATAGCTTATTTAAATCACCACTGACATTCGCACGATCAAGACTCAACTCTTCTGCTATATCGCGAGTTGTCATGCCTAGTTTGTGATTGTTATTGACTAAGTATTGGAAAATAGAATCTATTCGCTTCATTATTGATCTAACATTTAACGTAGGTTACGGAAATAATACAACAATTCGGTGTAGAACAATATCTATATAGCTGCTAACAATCGGCGTTTTTCAAGCTAGTAAGTTAACAACTTGATAGTGAATAGCCACTAGTATAGTAACCACTTCTAGTATGACCTAAAGTATGTCAAATTATTGCTCAGTGAAATAATGAATCAACTAGACGTAACTTGGAATGGGGCAGAAATGAGTTTCATGGAATCGTAGATTTGTACTCCATGAATTACCTCAGGCATGGAAAACTCAGACATGCAAAAGGCAAGATTCATAGAGAATCAATGCGTGGGTTCATATCAACGCTATTTTGATCGAGAAGGGCAGTTCAAGTAGAAAAATCAGGCAGGGGATACGGCTCCTGCCTGAGGGCGGTATAGCTTAAAAGTGGTAAGCGACGGTTGCGCCAACGAGCCATTGGTTTGCGCTTTCTACGATTGGCGAATTGGCGACATCAGAGCCTAAACGGGTGTAAGAACTGGTTTGGGTGATTTCCCAACGGTCATTAATTGGGTAAGCCAGTTTGTAACCTAGGTTGTAAGAGAAGTCGCCACCTGCATGGTAAGCTTTACGCTGTGCGGTCGCTTCTTTGTCTTTCACACCGAAATAGTAGTTGTTGTAATCCGAACTCTGGTAACTAATGCCCGCAAAAGGTACCAAATCAACAGCACCTAAATCGATGACATGGAAGTAGTTAACGCCAGTTTTGTAGCCTTTGTTTTCTTTGAGAATATCATGTTGGAAGTAGGTCGATACGGTACCGTTACCCAGTGCGATATCAGCATTTAAACCTAGATCAATCGTGGCTTTACGCTTATCCATTCCTTTAACGCTGTTTGCCGAATCTTGGTCATAAGTAACGCCGCTGCCCGTCAGGTAAGTACCTAGATTAACGACATCCCCTGTGTTACCAAAGAAGCGGTAGTTAATACCGGTGAGGTCTGCATTCAAATCTTCACCGTGGTAGCCAAAGTTCAGCAAAGCGCTGTAAGACTTGTCTTGATCCTTGAGTAGGTCAGTGCTGCCAAAAGCACCCACTTCCGCAACCCATTGACCTTCATGAGTATAGATATTGCCGTTACGAATGTACGTTTGGGCAGCTAAAGTGTTGCCCGCGATAAGCGATGCTGTAATAAATAGTGCGATCTTTTTCATTATGTTCTTCCATTTAAGGGCTTATGTTTGGATGTGAACACTGTACAAAATCGATAGAGAGGATAATATCAATAGCTTGTATGGTTATGTCTGACTTTTGTCAAAGCGGCTTATTCTTGCCTTACTCGTTGCAGTGGTTGGCTACGTTCGTTTATCCGAATCACATAGCCTTTCAGGCTTGATTTTGTGTGGGCAGGGCTCTGTTTGCTTGGCGCGGTGTTTTTTATTTTCAGACCGCAAATCCTCGAAGTACTTGCGAAAAGTATTGGCTGATTGCTGGTGAGTATTTGGCAGGCGACCAATATTTAAGAGGCAAATGCCGGATAAATAAACTCGTAAAAAAAGCCGTTGTGTGGGAAACGGCTTTTTATGGGATTATTCGCTGAATTTCTTAAAAATAATCGAGGTGTTGATGCCACCAAAAGCAAAGTTATTGCTCATTAGATATTGCACATCCAGCTCACGTCCTGTGCCTGTAATGTAATCAAGATCGCCACATTGCGGGTCGATGTTATCTAGGTTAAGGGTTGGATTAAACCAACCGCTGCGCATCATTTCTAAACCCAACCAAGCTTCAACTGCGCCACATGCGCCCAATGTGTGACCAAAATAACTTTTCAACGAGCTGATCGGCACTTTACCCAACGCGTTTGCGGTGGCGTGACTTTCGGCTATATCACCCCGGTCGGTCGCCGTGCCGTGAGCCGAAACATAGTCAATTTTATCTGCACTTAAATTGGCATCACGCAGCGCCATCTCCATGCAGATTTGCATGGTGTCCATTTGTGGTTGAGTGACATGGGCGGCATCGCAGTTGCTGGCAAAACCGATGATTTCTGCGTGAATGACAGCACCGCGTGCGATGGCGTGTTCATACTCTTCAAGCACTAAAGTTCCTGCGCCTTCACCAATCACTAAACCATCACGCTGAGTATCATACGGGCGGGGGGTGGTTTTGGGCTGGTCGTTTTTGAGGCTAGTGGCAAATAAGGTATCAAATACGGCCGATTCGGTAGGGCAGAGCTCTTCACCACCGCCCGCCACCATTACGGTTTGGTAGCCGTGTTTGATCGCTTCGTACGCGTAACCGATGGCTTGGCTACCAGACGTGCAGGCGCTACTGGTTGGAATGACGCGGCCTTTGAGCCCGAAAAATAGACCTACGTTCACCGCGGCAGTGTGAGGCATCATCTGCACATAAGTGGTGGCGGTAATGGCTCGAGTGGTTTTTTCGTTGAGCATGACACCAAACGCACCGATGGCATCGGTACTGCCTGTTGATGAACCATAAGCGATACCGGTTTGGCCGTTCGTCAGCACTTCATGACCAATTAAGCCCGCCTGTAGCAGCGCATTTTCGGTGGCAACGGTCGTCAGTTGTGACACACGGCCCATACCTCGGACTTGCTTACGTTTGTAGTGGCTAGGCAGTGTAAAGTCCATTATTGGCGCGGCGAGTTTAGTGTTTAAACCCTCATACTGCTCATAGGAGGGCATATATTGAGTGGCATTTTCACAAGCTCTGAGTTTTGGCTCAATACTGGCCCAGTCATTACCAAAAGCAGTCACGCCGGACATGCCTGTAACGACAACGCGGCGGGTCATACTAAGCCTCCATTAACCGAGATAACTTGGCGAGTGACATAAGCAGCAATATCAGACATTAAATAGCTCACAAGGCCTGCGACTTCTTCGGGTTCACCCATGCGGCGTAAAGGAACTTGTGGCAGTGCGTGCTCTTTGACGTGCTCATCTACCATGCCTGTATCGATTAAGCCCGGCGCAACGCAGTTGACGGTGATTTTGCGCTTAGCCAGTTCAAGCGCGAGCGATTTGGTCGCGCCAATCACGCCAGCTTTGGCGGCGCTGTAATTGGTTTGACCCCGGTTGCCTGTGATGCCCGACACCGACGCTAAAGTCACAATGCGCCCACCTTGGCGTTTTTGCACCATTGGCATCACACAAGGGTGGAGGACGTTATAAAAGCTGTCTAAATTGGTGTGAATTACACCATCCCATTCTTGTTCTGTCATGGCGGGAAACGCCGTGTCACGAGTAATGCCCGCGTTATTGACCACGCCGTAATAAGCGCCATGCAGAGCAATATCGGCTTCTAATACTTCGCGACACTGAGCTCGGTTGCTGATGTCAAATTGAATCAGTCGGCCTGAACCACCGTTTTGCTCGATGGTCGCTAGTGTTTGCAGGGCACCTTGCTGGTCGCCCATGTAATGGACAGCAATGGCAAAACCATCTTTGGCGAGCGCAATCGCAATCGCTTTGCCTATGCCTTTACTCGCACCAGTCACTAATACGTGTCGGGTCATGCTTGACTCCTCATTTTCATTTCTTCTAATTTTTGTTCTGATGGCACATACACATTTAATTGGCATTCGGCCAAAAGCTGGTGTTGGTGCTCGATTCTTGCCTTAAACACGGCCATGCCATTGTCTTGCATTAGCTGTTCAGCGTAGATATCGAGCGTTTGCCCTTTCAAGAATGCATCGCACAGCGCGCGATAACGGCGACTGCCGAGCAGAAAGCCAATTGGCGGTTGAATGCCTTGGACAAGTGAGTGATACCCAGACCACGCGGCAATGGCTTGTGCCATAAACTCGATACCGACATAGGCTGGTATGCTTTGTGTCGCTGGGTCAAAAAACAGGTGGTGCGATTCAATATCCACTTGGCAGTGGATAGATTCGCTCTGTACCTCAAGCGCGCGGTCGATCAAAATCATCGGCGCTTGATGAGGCAGCAGTTGATCAATTGCAGGAAGCTTTGTCATTAACGTAACCAAAAATGAGGCTAATATTGTTGCCACCAAAAGCAAAGGAGTTGCTTAAAATGGCCTTGTTTTCTAAATATTGGGTGGTTTCCACTAGCGTAATATCAATGTCTGGCGCTTTGTTAGCACAGCGCTGAATGGGCAAAGGCAATTGGTATTGCAGTATGTGCCAAGCAATGGCGGCTTCGGTTGCACTGGCCGCGCCGAGCGTGTGTCCAGTGAGTGGTTTGGTTGAACTCACCGCAACGTGCTGGCCAAAAACGCGGAAAATCGCTTTACTTTCCATGCTGTCATTGAGCGGTGTTGCGGTGCCGTGAGCGTTGATATAGCCGATATCACTGGCGGTTAATTTGGCATCTTGCAGCGCGTTACGCATCGCCTGTTCTGCACCGTTTCCATCTGGGTGGGGCGCAGAAATATGGTGTGCATCGGAACTGTCGCCAGCACCCAATAGCGCAATGGCGTGAGCGTGTTGCTGAGACGGCGTTTTACCCAGCAGCATAAAAGCGGCAGATTCACCAATGTTGATGCCATCTCGCTGTGCATCAAACGGTTTACACAAACGTTGAGACAGCGCTTCTAAACCGTTAAAACCATTGAGTGTTAAGCGGCACAAAGTGTCGGCACCACCGACAATCACCGCATCAACCAACCCAGCATTAAGCATTCTTTTGGCGGTGATAAAGACGCGGCCACTGGACGAACAGGCGGTCGAAATGGCGTAGCAGGGGCCGCTTATTGCAAAATAGCGAGCGATAAAATCACTGCAATTGCCTAATTCCTGTTTGTAGTAGTGGTAGTCGCTTGGGAATTCGCCCTGCTCTAACTTGTGGGCGAGTGCGATTTCGCCATCAGCAATGCCGGATGTGCTCGTGCCAACCACCACTGCGATGCGATCTACACCATAGGTGGCAATCGCGTGGCGGACGCTCGGTTCGATTTGTTGCAGTGCCGATAAAGCCAGTTGGCTGTTGCGCGTATTGAACGCACTTAAATGCGCTGGGATTTTTGGTAGCGGTTCACTCACTCGGCCTACGATGGTTGGGGTGCCAGTGTTGAGTGACGTGCGGTCAACCACCATGTTATCGCAATAGCCCTGCGCTAAACTTTGGTGAATGTGCGACGAGTCACTCCCCATCGCGCAGTGAAAACCGCAGTCTTGGACATAAATAGGTGAGCGAGAATCAATAGGAGAAGTCGAGGATGAGTTCATGATAGCTATCTACGGTTGTGTGGGCGGCAAAGGGTGCTGGGCACTGAGCGTTGTAATCGTAATGGTGTAATTCAATAATTGATTGTGGAAGCGAATATCGCCCTTCATCGAGAAGGGATGTTGATAATCAATAACAATCACTGTTTCACCCAGTTCATTGATGAGTGTTCGTCTATTCTTATCATCAATGATTTGCCACTTTACCTTATTTAACGGGGCTTCCCAAGCATTTCGCGGCCAGAGCGTGATCATCAGGTTAAAGAGTATCTGTTCGGGCTTCGGCAAGGTGTTTTCCAAGCCATTGAGTACTCTGGTCTCAACAGTATCTTGCTGATAATTGAGCGATAAAATCCTCGTTCCCCAAGATGAAAACCCTGCCAGCACAATCTTGTCATCGGTGACCTGCAACTGGACCGGAAGCTGTTGGTTATGCTGGCCGTTATCATCTTGCCAATGGGCGCTGATCAACTGACTTGCCGTGACTTGATACCCAAGTTGCGCAGGTTTGGGCAGAGTAACGAATGTGTTGGGGCTAATTTCTACCTGCGTGGAGGCTTGGTTTGGCACTAAAGAGCAGCCAGACAGCATCAGTAACAGCAAGGGCAGCGCACGGCGTATTCTCATCATCATAGTTTTTCCTCATGCGCTTTTATGTCGGCAGGTTGTGATTTGATCGCCATTGGTGAAAGCAACCAAGCAACGAAAATGCCGCTCAGTACCGTCAAACCAAAACTGTGGATGGCGTGAGTTTGGCTAAGAGCAAGCAGACCAAACGAGAGCAAAGTCGTTAGTGCCGAAAGGGTTATGGCAAGCAAGGTACTGTGACTGCGGGCTTGTTCGGCAAAAAAGAGCGTGTAATCAATACCGATACCTATCACTAATACCAGCGCTAATAGATTGAATAAATTGAGCGTAGAGCCTGTTGCGACGGTGACGGCTAACCCAGCGATGCAAGCAATAAGCGAAGGTAACATAATGCGAATGCTGTGTTTCACGCCGTAGCGCCAAATAGTGAGAGCGCTGATCAAGGTAAGAGCCAGCGCAATTAACTCCATCACTTTAAGGCGATACTGCCCAAACAGGGTTGAGATCTCTTCGGTTTTATTCAAATAGGCGTAGTCGCTATTTTGCGCCGCAAACTGCTTAATTACTGCTGCTTGGTGAACCTCTTTCAACAGCACTACCGCCGCCACTTTTTGCTCAACTTCACCTAAATAAAGAAAGCGCAGCGGCTGGGAAACATCATGTGCTAAATAATGCGCCAGTGTCATGGGCAAAAATGACGCTTCCAGTTTAGGAGCCGAAGATAGTTTCAGCGTGTGAGCCAGTACTGCGCCTTGGTTTGCGTACAGTGCTTCAACCAGTGCGTAGTTTTCTTGCTGACGCTTAAGCGAGCTGATGTTTTGGCTTAAACTTTGGTAGCCAGAAAGTACGCCTTGTTGTTGCCATTGTGAAAATTGCGTATCTAATTTTTCTAACTGCTGCATTAATGCTTCATCATCGTTGGCACTGACGACCAACATTTGCTGTGATGATTGGATACCAGTCAAGGCGCTGATTTGCAGCTCTTGCTGTTTCAAGTCGCTAGGCATGGCTTGTAATTGTCGAATGTCATCGTTGTAGTGCACTTGCGTCAGGGCAAGACTGCTGATGATCAATAACGCCGTGGGTAGGCCCCATTTAACCCATGGCTTTTGCCAAAGCGCAAACCATAAAGACCAATAAGTGATGCCGGGAAGCGTTCTCGATGAACTTGGTTTTTTGGCCAACATCGGATACCAAGCCACGACCGTCGCGTAAGCGGCAACGAGACCTAAGGCGGAAAATAGCGCTAGCTGTTGTAAGCCGGGGAAAGGGGCGACCAGTAGACCGAGATAGCCAATTAAACTGGTGATTAACCCTAAGGTAATGGCAGTCAGAATATGCTTTAGTCCTTGCACGCTGTCCCATTGTTCATTTGCGGCAAGGCGATCGGTCAGGTAGTGAAAGGCGTAGTCGATTGAAACGCCAATCAGGCTGGCCCCAAACACTAAGCTAAACAGATGGATCTGACCAAAAAACGCGGTGGTGATCACCATGGCAACCACTAACCCAACGGATACCGAGAGCAGTGCCAACAGTAAAGGCATGGCACTGCGAAAAACCAGCATCACCAACAGCACAATGCCGAGTAATGAGAAAAGGCCAATAGTGCTGATTTCTGACTTGGCACTTTGAGTGCCAAAATCGGCGTAAAATAAAACACCAGTGTGATAAATGTCCGCACTAAATTGTTGCTTGATGCGTTGTTGCCATTGAGCAATATCGGGCACCACTTGTTGCGCTTTGAAACTGTATGGTGAGTCGTTGAGCTGCGCGGTGATCAGCACGTATTTTTGGCCTTGATACTCGCGGGTTAAGTATCCATCTTGCAAACGAAAATGAGACGATAGCTGGCTAAGTTGTGCTAAGTAGTCGCGAAATAGCAGAAAAGGGTCGTGACTGAGCTCTTGCCCTGTTACCCCAGAAAAAGGGTTATATAGGGCTTGCACCACCGCTTGCACTTGTTGTTCGGGATGTTGACTGAGCTGATTGCGTTGCTCGTTGGTGAGCAGTTGTGCTCGATGTTGAAAGTAGTAACTGGCCCAAGCGCTCTGTTGAGTGGCATCGATTTTCCCAACCACATCCTTGAAATAGCCACTCTGCTTGAGCTCGCTTTCTAGCGCTGTAACGGATTTGAGCCGGTCAGCCTCATTGGGCGCAGTGACAATAAAGACCACTTTATCGCTCATACTGGCAGTGACTTTTTCAAACGCTTGCTCGGCGAGCACATTTTGCTGGTTGACCAGCAGTAGCTTAAGGATATCCGTCTCGATCGGTGAAGCCGCTGAAAAGAACCATTGCTTGAGTAGTAAGCCAAGACAAAGGGTCACAAAAGCCAACCAGAACAATGCCAGCCGGTTCGATTTAGAAGTTAAACTGTGCTTGCTCAGCATGGGTTAAACGCTCTGGCTGGTGGTTTTGGTTAGTAAACTGAATCTCGGTTTTGTCGCCTCGTATTTCTTGCAGGATCAAACCATCAATGTCATCTCGCCCCGTTAATGTTATCGAGGTAAACACCGAGCTCAGTGGCGCATTTCTCGGCGTTAAATTTAACTGCCACTGGCCATCTTCGCTGTGCAGCGTCATCGTAAATTGTTCATTCAATTGCTGCGTGTCACCATGAAATACCGACAAAAAGAGATGGCTGAAATAAAACGCCATTGGGTTCTCTTTTTCGGTAATCACTTGTGGTGGTTGGTTAGCAAAAGTTTGGCGAAGCTTGTCTTGGGTTAGCACCAAATTAACTGGAAATGGTGAGTTTTGTTGCCAAAGTAAGCCATTTTGTTTATCGAGCAAGAATTTCCCGGCTGACGACAGTGGTTGTTCGAACATCTCAATATGGCGGAGTTGAGTAAACTCTCCGCGTACGATCTGGTGTTTCGCCAACTGCGCTTGCAGTGAAGCTAGGTCGGTCACCTGTGCCCAGAGTAGGGGCGGAAATAGGGCTAAAGTTAGCCAGAGAAAACGGCGCATCATAATTTCCCGTAGGTATGCCAGTGCTGAACTTTGTCGGTAAATAGCGTTGGGGAAGCGAAACACATCTCTTGCGTGTCGATGCGAACCGCTACTTGAGTGGTGTGTGCTTTACACATTCGTTGCCCGGTCTGGCTATCAAAAATCATGTAGTCAACACGCAAGCGATTTTCCCATTCTGTCAAGGTCGCTTTGATACGAATCGTATGGTTGAACGGGATCGCTTTCACGTACTTCACGTGGGCATCAATCACCGGCCATAGGTAGCCCGACTGAGTCATCGCGTGATAGCTGTAATCAATTTTTTCCATCAGCACGCGGCGTGCTTCTTCAAAAAAACGAAAATAATTGCCGTGGTAGATAACGCCCATTGGGTCGGCATCTTGAAACGAGGTGACTAAAGTCACCTCACTTTCCAATGGATGAAGTACATCGCTCATCGCGCTTCCTAGTAAAGTGTCCAGTGGCGTTGTTGAATGCGGCTAATAAAGTGGCGCAAATCATGTTCTAGCGGACGATCTTCTACCACAAAATCAAACTCTTGTAACACGGCTAAGCGCATCTGCTTGATATTGTGACTCATGTGTTGCTCATCCAGCTCATGATGACGTTTGCGCAATTCTATTGCTTGGGTCGCTGCCAACAGCGAGGCGGCCGCCACTTGTTCTGTCAGTTCAAGCACACGTAGACAATCACGCGCGGCAATGGTTCCCATGCTGACTTTGTCTTGATTGTGACACTCAGTCGAACGTGAAAAAACGCTGGCAGGCATGGTATGTTTCAAGGCTTCGGCCGTCCACGCTGAAATGCCGATCTGCACGGCTTTAAAGCCGTGGTTGATCGGTTTTCTTTCGCCTTCTGCGCCAGTTAAGTTAAACGGCAAACCGTTGTTGAATTTGTAATCCATCAATTGCGCCATTTGGCGATCGAGCAAATCGGCTAGGTTAGCAACCTGTGTTTTTAAGGTATCCATTGCCATGGCAATGTGGCCGCCGTAAAAATGGCCGCCGTGCAGTACGCGTTCATTATCGCCATCGATGATGGGGTTGTCGTTGGCACTGTTGAGCTCATTTTCAATCAGTTGACGTAGCCACGGCAGTGCATCTTGTACGGTGCCAATCACATGGGGTGCGCAGCGCAATGAATAGCGATCTTGCAGGCGATCACTATTGCGAGGTGGGCGCTCTGCTTGTAAGTCATCACGTAGCCATGCTGCGATTTGTTGCTGGCCAGGATGCGGCTTGACGGCAAATAGTGCGGCATCAAAATGGAAGTCGTTACCCTGAATACCGACAGACACCATGGCAGTAATTTTGGTGCAGAGTTGAGTTAAATACTCGGCGCGTTTATAGGCTAAACAGGCCAAAGCAGTCATGACTGATGTGCCGTTCATCAGCGCTAATCCCTCTTTTGGTTTTAGCTTGATCGGGCGAATACCCAGTTCGTTAAACACATCTTGAGTTGGGCGCATCTCACCTTTATAAAGCACGTCGCGCTCACCAATCAGTGTGGCCGCGAGGTAGGAGAGTGGCGTTAAATCGCCGCTTGCCCCGACCGAACCTTCTTGTGGAATACGAGGGGCGATATCGTGGTTGATCAAGGTGACGATTTGGTTAAGCAGTTCATGGCTCACACCAGAGACACCTTGCGCTAGTGAACACAAGCGCGTTGCTAATACTGCGCGAGATTGCTGATGGCTTAATACCTCGCCTAAGCCACAGCCGTGAAAGCGAGTCAAATGCAGTGGTAATTGGTCTACTAGATTCGGCGGAATGGCAACGGTACATGAATCACCATAGCCGGTGGTTACTCCGTAAATCACGCCTTCTTCTTTTAAAAGTCGTTCTAGAAAAGCGACGCCGCGATCAATTTTAGCGGTGAATTCCGCTGAAGAATTGAGGTTGGCCTGCGCGCCTTGCGAAATCGCGACAACATCTTCAATGGTGAGGCGATCGACGCCAAAAGTTATGCGGTTATCTGTCTGAATCATCATGCTGCTGTTTACTTAGAGTCCAAAAGTTGAAAAAGTTATACCACTGCAGTGGAGCTTGCAGTGTGTAATGTTCCAGCCGATCAGCGTAGCGTTGTACTACCTGCGCTAGCGCCGCTTGTCGCTCTTTTCTCGGTAAATCTATGTTGTCGCTAAAGTGCTCGAAATAGACGTTAAAATGTGGAGTTTTAGAACGTTCATCTCTTAAGCCAAACAAAAGGTAGACGGGAGCTTTCAACACCGAGGCCAACATAAAAGGGCCTTGTGGAAACGGTGCGGGTTGGCCTAAAAAATCGGCCCATACGGCTCGGGTCTCTTTGCTGGTGGACGTTCTATCTCCGACGATCACCACCCATTCTCCTTGCTCTATTTTCTGTTGAAGCAAAATAGCGGTATCGGGGCCCAAACGGCTCACTTGAATGAGGTTCAGTTCTGAGTTGGGATTGATCGCTTTCATTACCGCATTGAAGCGTTCGGCGTGCTCGGTGAAGACTAACGCATTGATCTTAATATGAGAATGCCGACGTCCCAGAGCGCGGCACAGTTCAATATTTCCAAGGTGAGATCCTAAAAGAAGCACACCTTGTTTACGTTCTACTAGAGCTTGGAACGATTCTTGACCATGGATGGTCAAGTTTTTTACCGAAAAATCGCCTTTCCATGCCGCCAATTTATCCAGCATAGTGTGGCCAAAAGAGAGCAGATGGTTATAGCTAGAGAGATGATTTGGCAGCGTGATTTGGCGACGGTTTGCGTAGCTTTGTAAGTGCTGTAAATATTGTTCAGAGGCTTGGCGAGCTTGTTTTCCGGTAAGGTAGTAATAGCTCATTACAAGTTTCAGCATCAGGTTAAAAATTGGCCGCCCGAGTAGGCTATAAATCGCCAGTAACGCTTTAATACCCAGAACCGTTCCTCGTTCTTGACGCTTTGACCAGTGCTGGTTTGGCTCTGCGCCACTTTTGTTGTACCTGCTTTGATTGCGTTTCAGCAGTTGAGGAATACGCGGTAACATGCCAAAAAATAATTTGCTGTGCATCCAACTGATTTTTACGTTATCCCATAGTGCATCGAAATGAGAGACGCCTCCTTCAGGATAAATGACGCGAGTTTCCACAAAATCGATATCGACCCCGTGCCAATACATGCGAACTAAGATTTCGATGTCGAAATCCATGCGCGTGCCGATCTTATGGTTATTGAGCACCTCAACGGTGAGGTCTACAGGATACGCGCGAAAACCACACATACTGTCTTTGATCGTAAAAGATAGCGTTTCAATCCAAACCCAAATATGCGTTGCGTAACGGCCATATAAACGCGCTTTGGGTACGCTGTCATCGTAAATCGGCTGACCAGAAATTAGGTGGTTTGGATGTTGCTTTGACGCGGCCAGTAATTTAGGCAGCGCTTGTAAATCATGTTGGCCATCGGCATCAATTTGGATGACGTGGCTAAACCCCAACTGCTGCGCTTGGCGAATGCCAGCCATTACCGCACCACCTTTGCCTTGGTTTTGTTCTAGGGTAATGAGGTGAACATGTGTTTGCTGGACGACGTTGCTCAACGCCTGTTTTGTTTGCTGATTGCTGCCATCATCAACCAGTAAAATGGGAAGTTCAAATACGCTGAGTGATGAGACCACTTCTGCTACTGTGCTGCCGTGGTTGTAGCACGGAATTAAAAAACAAGCTTGATAATCAGCCACAGATTTCACCCAACTTCATTTTTCCTGATGAGTGAATGATGTTTAAACCCTCACGCTGCGAACTATAACTAAACGCGAGTTTCTGTTTTTCCTCATCCCAACTTAATGCCAGTTGAACGGTCATGTCTGGCAAGATAGGTTCTTGGAATTTGATCACTTCCATACCTTGAAAGCTTGTGGGTACAGATAAGTATTCTCGTGCATAGCGCAGTGCCCAATCGATTTGGGTAACGCCTGGCAGCAATGGAAAATGTGCAAAGTGTCCTGAAAAATCAATAATGTCGGCGTCAACGCGCAGCGTCAAATTAACTGTGTGAGGCTGAGTGTCAGCACATAATAATGTGGGTGTTCTTTTGGCCATAATCTATTGGGCTTCGTTATTTTTATGGTTGGAATAGTGTTTCTAGTTCAGCAACAAGGCGCTTACCTTGGCTGTTGAGTGGGATCTCTTTTACCACTCTAAAGCGTCGAGGTACAGCAATAGGTTCTAACCATTGGCGCAGTTCAGAACGCAGCAACAGCCAGAACTTCCCCTTTCCAAGTTGAGCTAATTTTTCAGTGCCGCAGGCTGACAGTACAATCGCTGAGATTAAGATCAAACGTTCACCGTCTTGTTGTGGTAACACGGCTGTTTCACTGATCCACGGCAGTTGTTCAATACGCTGTTCCACTTCAACCAGTGAGATCCGTTTTTCTTCGATTTTGATGATGCGATCGGTGCGACCTTTCAAGGTAAAGTGCCGTTGGTCGGAAAACTCACATTCATCGGCTGTTTGATACCAATGATTCGGATCAATGTGTGCAGAGCGCAAGGCTAAGCAGTTCTCGCTGTTAAGTCTTGCTTCAACGGAGGGGAAAAGCTGCCATTGCTGCGTTGCACTGTGCTGTTGCCGAAAAGCGATGCCGCCAGTTTCCGTACTGCCATACACTTCGATAGGTCGTTGCCCAAACAGGGTTTTTGCGTGACAAGAAGCAGAGTAGGGAAGCGGGCCACCGGAAGAAAACAGTGTGCGCAGTGGGCTTGGCTGGTGCTCTTGTGACAAGCGTTTCAATAGCGCAGGGCTACTGATCAGCACAGTGTCCGGATGCGCATGTGCGGTCACTTGTTCTGGAAATTCCAAGTTATGGCGGGCAAATGCTCGCCCTGCACACAGTGGCCATAACACACGAAATAGCAGCCCATAAATATGTTGATGAGAAACCGTACTTTCCACTTTTGCACCAATGAGCTGTTCGCCCCAAAGCTGCTCTAAAATGGCGATTTCAGCTTCAAGCTGCCGCAGTGTTTTGATGATAGCCTTAGGCTGACCGCTGGAGCCTGACGTAAACAGCGTCACGGTTTGTGTCTCTAATGAAAGTGGTGCAAAACAAACGGCTTCATCGCGCATGTCGTTGGGTAGCGCTAAATGGTTAAGAGAGAGGGTTGGCGTAGAATTGGGTATTGTTATCGCCTCATCACACAGCAACAACTCAAAGTGTTGACTCAGTTCTGCCAGTGCCGCAGGTTGATAATTACCGGGCAGAATTAATGATTTTTGCGTGCAGCAGACGGCGAAA
The DNA here is from genome assembly GCF_963874335.1 of Vibrio sp. V10_P2A27P122. Lineage (NCBI taxonomy): Bacteria > Pseudomonadati > Pseudomonadota > Gammaproteobacteria > Vibrionales > Vibrionaceae > Vibrio > Vibrio sp. V10_P2A27P122. Next base: position 16,715 of record NZ_CAWNHY010000248.1, read on the forward strand.
AAACCGACTGAAAATTGATAGCTATCGCCAGCACACAGTGCAATATGATGTTCATTTCGCGACGCTAATTGCCGGCTTAGTTGGCTGACATCGGCGACAAAGTTTGCCCAGTTAATGGTGTTATTGAGGTCAAAAGCAACACAATGCGAATCGTTTCTTGGTGAGGAGAGTAATGTTGCAAGCGAGCAAAAATCGGGGTTGCCGAAAGTCATAGCGTACCTAGCCTTTGCGAATCCTTTGTCTTACTAGCCATTCCGTTACAAAGAGGCTGCCAGCAAGGAGATAACTGATCAATCCGTTATACAACGTCCAGATCTCGATAGATTGGAAGCAGGTATAAAGTGCGATGGCTCCATTCATGATGAAGTAGAGGCACCACACTTTAGTGACCGTGCGTGTGTACTCAATGCCACTTTGAGGAAGTTCAGGCTCTTGCAGCCTCGCCAGCCGTTCAATCACTGTTTGCGGTTGCGTTAGGCTCAAGGCAAAAAGAGCCAAAAGACATACATTAACCACAACAGGGTAAAACAGTAGCCAACCATGCTGCTGAAAGAGCATCCCCAAAGTCACCAAAGTGATACCAACGAACCCACTAAGCCAAGCCAGTTGCTTCAGTTCTTGAAGCTTGGCTTGCCAACCAGAAAGAATTCTTAAAGCAAAAATAGCGGCTAAGAAGCCCCCTATAGCTTGCAAACCAAACTGATTAATCCCGAAGTAGACCGCGAGTGGGTAGGTAAGCAGGACGATTGCAGACAAAATCGTCAGCAATCGCCGCATTAGCTTTCCTTAACAAGTTCAATAACCGATTCCACCACATCATTGACGGTGCGAACGGTTTTAAACTCTTCAGGCTTGATTTTTTTGCCAGTCACTTTTTGTAAGTGAACGACAAGATCTACAGCATCAATACTGTCGAGATCGAGATCTTGATAAAGGTGAGCGTCTGGTTGAATATCGGCTTCATCAATTTCAAATAGTTCAACGAGAGCTTCTTTAACTTGATCAAATACTTGTTGTTGGTTTACTTCTGTCATAACGCTATCTATTTATTAGTGGCTAGTTTGAGATGAAATATAATTTGCTAAGTTTGCCACTGATGCAAAGTGTTGGCGAGTATTGGAGTCATCAGCGTCAATGACGATATTATACTTCTTTTTAATGGCCAAACCGAGCTCTAAAGCATCGATAGAATCTAAACCTAACCCATCACCAAAAAGTGGTGCGTCAGTTTCGATATCGTTAACTGAGATATCTTCAAGATTTAGTGCGTCGATAATGAGCTGTTTTATTTCTGTGTGTAGTATTTCCACTTCAACCTACTTATATAATGTTCTAGCCGTTTTGAACAAAACCTTGATATACACTTCCCCACTTAAAGTTGCAGCGGTGTTGGCTACGTTCGCTCACCCCAATCATATCGTTATCTATACGGATGGGGACTTACTCACTTTCCGCTTCGCTGCAACTGACGTTATTTGGGTTGATAACTTCAATAGTTTTGTCATTTCTGGTTATTGTTTTGGGGGAAAATCACCTCTGCAAGGTGGCGATTTAAACGTCGTGCTGCAGTGGTGGGGTTATCAGCACCTTCAATAAAAGGTGTGACGACAACTTTACCCTTTATCTCCACATGGAAAAAGGGTTTGGTTTTAGGAACTTGGTACCACTTTTGCTCTTTTGTGAGAAAACTCGGAGAAACGGTAATATGTACGATGCGTAAGTCTCTTTGAGTTCGGATTGCGATTTGCGCCGCACCGCGCTGCAATTTGGGTTTAACACCGGGTGTGGTTCGCGTGCCTTCAGGGAAAATCAATAATACGTTTCCGCGGCTCATGCGTTCCTCGCACACATTTAACAAATCATCAGGTGTTTCATTGGGGATATAACCTGCGGCTTGAACAATCCGTTTCATAAAAGGATTGGCCCAGATAGCTGATTTAACCAAGCAATCGCACTGATGAAGTTGTGATGCAATGAGAACATAATCAATTAAGCTTGGATGATTGGCGACAATAAGGCAGCTTTTATCCTGTTTTAATAGTTCTGCGTTGGTTATTTTATAGTCGATGGCACCTGTTAATTTCATCAACTTACAAAATATATTGAATGAGTTTTGGATTGATTTTTGAACTTTATATTCTCGACGATCTGTTTGCGATGAAAATAATGCAATCAGTGGGATAATAATAAAACTCAGCGTTAATCCGCCTAAACCAAATATAAAAAAACAAAAACCTGTAGCAGCAATACGCCAGTAGCGGTTGAACTCTAACATTTTCGTTGCCATTTCCAAGCGCTTTGCGAGCCTTCAATGATCCATTCAGATTTTTCTGACAAATAGTGGTGAAGAAACGACAATGCTTGAGGCTGTTGTGGCTTGGTATCAGACATCTGCATAGAGAGCGTAAAATCTGAACCGTGAGACAGGGTTAACCCTAAGGCATAGCCTTGAAACTGCCACTCTTCGTATTGTTGGTAGTCGCTAGGTAATGGCTCATCAAAATCAACCAACAGCACTTTGTGACTAGGGTGCTCATTTAAATAGAGCCAAGCTTCTAATATGGCACTTTGAAATGTGTTTTGTGCTGCTGCAATCGAGGTTAACGGGATCGGTTGTTTTGAAGCGATGGTTGCTAGGCCTGCCGCTGTATTATGAACAGATTGTGAAAACGCCATTGGTGAGGCTTCTTCGCCAATCAATATCGACTTCACGATTTCAACGCTACGATGAAGCTCGCCATGACGACATGAAAATACCATGTAATCAATATGTTGTGATTCTATAGCAGTCAGTGCAGTCTGCACGGCTAATTTGCTCAAACTACTCATTCTGCGGCGCATCATAGGAGGAATATGGTCTGTGTTGAGCGTATTATCGTCAGGCCAAATCTCTTCTCTTGCCCAATTTTGCCAATCAGAAGGGTGAGATAAGCCTGCAGAATTTGCAACCCAAGTATCAATATTTAACGTGATTATTTGCTGTTGATTTGACATAAGATATTGCATTGTTTTTGATAGGGTTAAATACTATGGCACAAGATTATTCTTCGCAACTATAAACGTTTGTATCCTTGACTTAAATATTGATTTTTAAGAATTGAGTCGAACTTAGATTAAGTGTTTGGATATTGTTCACAAATTAAAGTTAGGTTTTAATGTGTTAAATCAAAAAATAGATCCTTATAACGCTTTAGAGGCAAAAACCGAAGCTCAAAAATTATCTTTTGCCCCCATCGTTTTTCATACGGCGCGCACATTACGTGACTTAGGCATATTGGCTGCATTAGATAATGCTGGCGAAAAAGGTTTAAATGCGGAACAAATTGCTCAAGAAACGAGCGTGTCAGAGTATGGCGTTAAAGTATTGCTCGATATGGCCATCAGTGCCCATATTGTTTTATGGGATAAACCGAATTATTCATTGGCTAATCTAGGCATTTTTTTGCTGCATGATGGGATGACGCAAGCCAATATGGATTTCACGGCAGACGTTTGTTATGCCGCCATGATGCACTTAACCGAATCGATCACCGAAGGCAAGCCTGCTGGTCTGAAAGAACTCGGCGATTGGGATACCATCTACCAAGGTTTATCGCGTTTGCCCCAGCAAGCTAAAGAGAGTTGGTTCAAATTCGATCACTTCTATTCCGATCGTTCTTTTCCTATTTTGCTGAAAGAAGTGTTTCGTAAAAAACCGAAACATTTGGTCGATATTGGTGGCAATACGGGTAAATGGGCACTGCAATGTTGTCACTATGATTCAGACGTTGAAGTGACGATTGTGGATCTGCCACAACAGTTGGAAATGGCGATGGCTAACGCGCAGCAACAAGGTTTTACGCAGCGTATTCATCCTTTTCCAGCCAACATGCTCGATAAAGAACAACCATTACCAAAAAATGCGGACGTGTGGTGGATGAGCCAGTTTTTAGACTGTTTTTCGCCAATGGAAATTTTGAGTATTTTAAAACGCGTTCGCGCCAATCTTTCTGCATATTCGACGGTTTATATTTTGGAACTGTTCTGGGATTCACAGAAGTACGATGCGGCTTCTTATAGCCTCAATGCCACCTCTTTGTATTTTACCTGCCTTGCAAATGGTAATAGTCGCTTCTATCGCAGCGAAGATTTCTTAGAAATCGTTCAAGCAGCAGGATTACAGGTGATCAAACGAACCGACAATATTGGCCTTGGCCACACCTTGTTAGAGCTAAAAGCCCAAGCTTAATTAAAATCGATGCGAGTCAATTCATGAATAAAGAGATAACTCAAGTTGTTATCATTGGTGCGGGCCCTTCGGGTTCGACTGCCGCGGCATTACTCCATGCGCAAAACATACGCGTGTTGGTTATCGAAAAAGCACTTTTCCCACGCTTTTCTATTGGCGAAAGCTTATTACCTGCTTGTATGGAAGTGATAGAAGCGGCGGGAATGTTGCCTGATGTTATGCGTGCGGGTTTTCAATATAAAAATGGTGCAGCCTTTCGAAAAAATGGTGTATACGCTCAGTTTGATTTTACCGACAAATATTCGAATGGGCCGGGAACCACTTTTCAGGTACAGCGTAGTCAATTTGATAAAGTATTAGCGGATTCTGCTGTTAAGCAAGGGGTTGAAATTCGTTATCAACATCAACTGACGAATATCGAATTTGAAGAGAATAAATCACAATTATTGGTGACGGATCAACACGGTATAACGTATCAAATTGAAGCCGACTTCGTGCTGGATGCCAGTGGCTTTGGCCGAGTATTGCCTAAGTTACTCGATTTGGAAGAGCCATCGTGTTTACCTCCGAGAAAAGCCATCTTTACCCATATCATTGATCATATCTCCCCTGAACAACCAGACTACGACCGAAACAAGATACTGATCTCCGTCCATCCGCGTAATCCTGACGTATGGTACTGGCTCATTCCTTTTTCTAACGGCACATGTTCATTAGGTGTTGTCGGTGAACCGTCGTTTTTTGACGGCTATCCAAGTGATAAAATTGCGGCGATCCAGCAATTGGTGAATGAAATGCCTGAGCTGGCGGAACTGCTTTCGAAGTCCGAATACCCTAATCCTGCTGGTGAGCTAGGCGGCTATTCTGCAAATGTTAAGCACTTGGCCACGGTAAATTATGCGTTATTAGGCAACGCTGGTGAATTTTTAGACCCGGTGTTTTCATCAGGTGTAACGATAGCCATGAAATCGGCTCAGTTAGCGGTGTCTTGTGTTGTACGCCAACTAAAAAACGAAAGTGTAGATTGGCAGCAAGAGTATTCTCAGCCATTAATGGTCGGAGTGGATACGTTCCGCACTTATGTGGAAGGTTGGTACAACGGTATGTTACAAGAGGTGATTTTTTACCAAACGCCCAACTCAAGAATAAAGCAGATGATTTGCTCTATTCTTGCAGGATATGCTTGGGATAGTAGTAATCCTTATGTCGCTGAGCATCAACGACGCTTATCAAGTTTAGCTGAAATTATTCGTACTTCATCTCATTAATAATATCCGCACCGAAATTATGTTTTGGTGCGGATATGCATCTCACATTTTAATTTTATGGGTTTATTCTCTTGTAAGATTATTCCTACACTGCATTAACGTGTTGATAAATATGTATTTTAACCAGTTTTGTTCTGATGCCCTATTCTTGGCAATGACGAGCAGGATCGTTAAACTAGTTGGATATTGGAATCAATATCACGAGAATGAATTTGTTACGTATCTACTTGCTGTTAATTTTAGCAATTAACTTACTTTTTAATACTGTTTATGCCGCCGATTATTTATCAGATTCGGAACGTACCTATTTAAAAACAAAAAAAGTCATTGTAATGGGTGTATTGTCTGAACCTTGGCTACCTTATTGGGGCGGCATTGAGAATACAATCGGTATTCAACATGATTATGCGGTAGGGATAGGAAAAGAGCTTGATGTCAAAATTGAATATCGTAGCTATCAATCGATAACTGATCTTGTTGCTGCTGTGCATGATGGTGATGTGGATTTTGCTATTGGTTTTAGCAAAACAAAAGAGAGAGAAAAAAACATTTTATTTACCTTGCCACTCTATAATAACCTACGAGTGATTTGGCTAAGGGACAAAAAATTAAATCAGCAAGATATGAATCATTTGAAATGGGTTTGCGTACAAGGTTCATCTTATTGTGAAACATTAGAGCAGAGCCATTACCCACACATATTACTAGCACAAAGTTTCTTAGAATCAGCAGAAATGATGAAGCAAGGTTTAGCCGATGCAACGATAACCAACTATATATCACTCAATCATTATATCAGCCCTAATTCTGGATATGACGGTGAGATTATTGCAGATGGTCGATTAGGTGTCGAAATAAATAGAATCATTTTACCGATGGGAAATAATGAATTAAAAAACATTTTTGATAAACTCATTCTTGCTGAAGCAACAGGAAATAAAGCTAATAAGATAGACTCGACTAATATTTATTTTTTGAATAATAAAGACAGCCTAAAATTATTAAGTCAAGAAAATAGCAATCAAATTGTCAGATACACCATAGAAGAAGATATATATCCACTCTCTTATTGTGATGAGGGTGATAAT
>NZ_CAWNHY010000249.1:0-23256 GCF_963874335.1 Vibrio sp. V10_P2A27P122
CACTCGATCTCTCAATGCGCTTTCAGTAATTAATTACATCAATTATTGGAATAAAGATCAAAAATTTCAAATAGTTAAGGAAGCCGGGCGAGCTTCCTTTTTTATTGCTTGCGTATCAAAATCAAGACGGCATTTTTAAGTCAGTCGTATTTCAGTGATTGATATATGCAACTAAACAGGTAAAAAATCCAAATCGCTCGCGCACTGCTCTTTATCTCATTCCCACCAACCCACAAGCTTCTTATGCTCTGCCCATCCTTATGCGTTCAAACGGAGCAAAACAAATAATGAACACAAATAAGAAAACGAAACAAAGTGGTTTTACCTTAATTGAATTGATGATTGTGGTAGGAATTATTGGTGTACTTAGCGCGATTGCAATCCCTGCATATAAGAGCTATTTGATCAAAACAGAGTCTAATACAGCCGTCAGTATTCCTAGAACATTACTTACAAATATTGATTTATATACACAAGAAAAAGGCAGTTTCCCTGAAACAACAGAAGCGAGCGAAGTTGGTGCAGCTTCAGATATGAGCGCAATGGGGACCCTAGCATTAACTAAGAATGCCACCACACCTACAAATGGAACCTTAGTTTTTACTGTCAATAATGCTGATGCATCTATAAAAGATAAAAAAATAACATACACACGTACAAATTCAGGCTGGAAGTGCACGCATGATATTCCCGAAGCATTATTGGAAAAAGATCTTAAAGGATGCTTAAGAACGATTCCTTGATAAAATGCTAACCAACCTCCCTGCGATTCTGCGTCAGGCTCAGATATTGAGCCCGACGCAAGAACACGCAGTTATTGAACATATCAAAGCGTCTGGTGCGAGTGTGCCAGAAGCTTTGCTCGCTTTGGATTTTTTCCATCCTCATGATCTGACTGAGCAGTTAAGTACCCTTTTCGGCCTACCGGACACCGACTTAACCCGCTACGACTACCCACTGCTCTGCCAACAGCTTGGTTTGCGTGATCTCATCACCCGTTACCAAGCACTGCCGATTGCCCATAATGGCCAAACCCTGACCATCGCGGTTTCCGACCCGACCCATTTACAAGTGGAAGATGATTTTCGCTTCGCGACAGGCTTACAAGTTGAACTGGTTTTAGCCGACTACAAAGCGCTGCAAGCAGCCATCAGGCGCTTGTATGGTCGAACAATTCAAGGATCCTCTTCCTCAGGGAAAGAGATCAGCCAAGATGAACTGGCAAACTTAGTTAAGCTGTCTGATGATGAGATTCAATCGATTGAAGACCTCAGCCAAGATGACGCCCCAGTCAGTCGCTTTATTAACCAAATCCTGCTTGATGCGGTGCGAAAAGGCGCATCAGACATCCATTTCGAACCGTACGAAGCGCTTTACCGAGTACGATTGCGCTGTGATGGTATTTTGGTGGAAACGCAGCGTCCCTCAAGCAACTTAAGTCGCCGGCTTGCCGCGCGGCTTAAAATTTTATCCAAACTCGATATTGCCGAGCGGCGCTTACCACAAGATGGACGAATTAAACTGCGGTTGAATCAAGACACCGCCATCGATATGCGCGTTTCCAGCCTCCCCACTTTATGGGGTGAAAAAATCGTACTGCGCCTACTTGATAGCAGTGCTGCTAACTTAGATATCGACAAATTGGGTTATAACGACCAGCAAAAACAACTCTACTTAGCTGCGCTGAAAAAACCACAAGGGATGATTTTAATGACGGGCCCAACGGGCAGTGGAAAAACCGTCTCGCTCTATACGGGGCTACGCATTTTAAATACTGCTGAAGTGAACATTTCTACCGCTGAAGATCCGGTTGAAATTAACTTATCCGGTATCAACCAAGTTCAAGTGCAGCCAAAAATTGGCTTTGGCTTTGCGCAAGCATTACGCTCCTTCTTACGGCAAGATCCCGACATTGTGATGGTTGGCGAAATCCGCGATTTAGAAACTGCCGAAATCGCCGTGAAAGCGGCACAAACCGGGCATTTAGTTCTTTCTACCTTGCATACTAACTCCGCCGCCGAAACGGTAATTCGCTTAAGTAATATGGGAATTGAAGCGTTTAACTTAGCCTCTTCACTCAGTTTAATTATTGCCCAGCGTTTAGCTCGTCGCCTTTGTCGGCACTGCAAAATTGCCGTCGTGCCCTCAATACAGTTGCAGCAACATTTTCAACTGCTAGCGACGGAAACCATTTATGAAGCGAACCCGCATGGTTGCAACGAATGCACAGGGGGCTATTCAGGTCGAGTCGGCATCTATGAAGTGATGGCGTTTAACCCACAGCTGGCCGAAGCGATTATGCAAAAAGCAAGCATTCATCAAATAGAGCAGATCGCGAAAGCCAACGGAATGCAGACACTACAAGAATCAGGCATTGAAAAGCTCAAAAACGGCGTCACCAGCTTCAAAGAGCTGCAACGCGTGCTCTATTTCTAACGCTTTGATCCCTCTTAGCTAGCCATTGAGTGACTCTATTGTATGAACACAAAAATCAAATCAGAACTCAAAAATTATCGTTGGAAAGGCATCAATAGTTCGGGCAAAAAAGTATCTGGCCAAACTCTCGCTTTAACCGAACTGGAAGTGCGTGACAAACTTAAAGAGCAGCACATTCAGATCAAAAAAATCAAAAAAGGGGGCGTCTCTTTTATCACCCGCTTGACTCATCGCGTGAAGGCCAGAGACATCACCATTCTGACACGCCAATTAGCGACCATGCTGACCACGGGCGTGCCCATCGTACAAGCCTTAAAACTGGTCGGAGATAACCATCGCAAAGCCGAAATGAAATCCATTTTGTCGCAAGTCACCAAAGGGGTTGAAGCCGGAACGCCAATTTCCAAAGCGATGCGTACCGCCAGCACCCATTTCGATACCTTGTATGTTGATCTCATTCACACAGGTGAACAGTCAGGTAACTTGGCTGAAGTGTTTGAGCGGCTAGCGACTTATCGAGAAAAAAGTGAACAACTGCGCGCTAAAGTCATTAAAGCACTCATCTACCCAACCATGGTGGTGTTGGTCGCGTTAGGTGTTTCTTACTTAATGCTTACTATGGTGATCCCTGAGTTTGAAAGCATGTTCAAAGGATTCGGAGCCGAATTACCTTGGTTTACACAGCAAGTATTGAAACTCTCTCATTGGGTGCAAAGTTACAGTTTGTGGGTAATCATCATCATAATCCTCACCACAATTGCCGTGAAAGCAGTACGGCAAAAATCTTTTTTAATACGCTTAAAAACCAGCCGATTAGGATTAAAGTTTCCCATTCTTGGCGGGGTAATAGGCAAAGCCTCTATTGCTAAATTCAGTCGCACACTCGCCACCAGTTTTAGTGCAGGCATTCCGATTTTAGCCAGCTTAAAAACCACCGCCAGAACCGCTGGCAATGTCCATTTTGAGACAGCGATTAATGAGGTCTATCGTGATACGGCAGCCGGTATGCCAATGTATATTGCGATGCGTAATACCGAAGCCTTTCCCGAAATGGTGCTGCAAATGGTGATGATTGGTGAAGAATCAGGCCGATTGGATGACATGCTCAATAAAGTCGCCACCATTTACGAATTTGAAGTCGATAATACCGTCGATAACTTAGGCAAAATTCTCGAACCATTGATCATTGTCTTTTTGGGTACGGTGGTCGGTGGTTTGGTGGTGGCGATGTACTTGCCCATCTTTAACTTAATGAGTGTATTAGGATAGTATTAGCTCTGCTAATCTTTTACTTATCGAGTCTGTGCATGGAAGTTTTTATTTATTACCCTTGGCTCTTTCCACTTTTTGCAGCGTTGTTTGGCTTAATCGTGGGGAGTTTTCTCAATGTGGTCATTTATCGTCTACCCAAAATCATGGAGCGAGAATGGCGACAAGAGTGCGCTGACTGCTTTCCCGAATACCACATTGCGCCACCGGAAGGGCAACTCACGCTCAGTGTCCCCCGTTCTAGCTGCCCACACTGTGATGCGCCAATCCGTATTATTGACAATATTCCGCTACTCAGTTGGCTCTTTTTAAAAGGGAAATGTTCCCGTTGCCAAGGCCCGATCAGTGCACGCTATCCTTTGATTGAACTGCTCACCGCCAGTATGAGCTTTGTCGTGGCTAGCCACTTCGGTTTTAGTTATTTTTCACTAGCGCTATTGTTTTTCACTTTTGTGCTCATCGCGGCGACGTTTATCGATTTCGATACCATGCTGTTACCCGACAAGCTGACACTGCCACTACTGTGGGCGGGTCTCAGCTTATCATTGATGCACATTAGCCCAGTCAGTTTGCAAGATGCGGTGATCGGCGCCATTGCTGGCTATCTGAGCTTATGGTCGGTCTATTGGCTGTTTAAACTCGTCACAGGCAAAGAAGGAATGGGTTATGGCGATTTCAAACTGCTGGCTGCTCTCGGCGCTTGGTTGGGCTGGCAATATCTGCCCATCATCATTCTCATGTCATCTGTGGTTGGCATTGTCTTTGGCCTAATTCAATTGCGCTTGCAAAAAAAAGGGATCGACAAAGCCTTTCCTTTTGGCCCCTATCTCGCCATTGCTGGCTGGCTAACCTTGTTGTGGGGTAACGATATTATGAGTTGGTATTTAGGTTCAATTATGGGGTTATCGTCATGGGGTTAGTGGTGGGTTTAACAGGCGGGATTGCCAGCGGAAAAAGCACCGTTGCTCATTTATTTCAGCAGCATTTCTCGATTGATGTCGTGGATGCTGACATCATCGCTCGAGAAGTCGTCGAACCAGGTAGTGAAGGATTAACGGCGATTTGCGCGCACTTTGGCCTCACCATATTAAAGCCCGATGGACAATTGGATCGCACCGCGTTAAGAGAAAAGATCTTTGCTGATGAACAAGAAAAGGCTTGGCTTAATCAGCTTCTTCACCCAATGATCCGTGCAAAAATGATTGCTGATTTAGCAAAAACCACCTCGCCTTATGCTTTATTGGTTGTGCCATTATTGATAGAAAATAACCTACAAACCTTAGTTGATCGCATCTTAGTGGTTGATGTTGATCTAAAAACCCAAATCGCTCGCACTATGGCAAGAGACAAGGTATCCGAGCAACAAGTACGTTCGATCTTAGCCGCTCAAGCGAGCCGTGAGCAAAGATTGCAATACGCTGACGATGTGATTAAAAATAGCGCAGAAAACCAAAAACTTTTGCCTCAAATCACAGAATTACACAAAAAGTATCTAGCCATATGCAGCCTAAGTCTGTAAGAATAACCCAGACCGGACCTAAGGCTAGCTAGATGACCACGCATAAGTTTGAACACCCACTGAACGAAAAAACTCGTATCTATTTAAGAGTCGAAGCGCTGCTTAACCAGTTGATGCATTCCGCTCAGTTTCGTGACGGTATTCAACACCAACTCTTCTTTCGTTCATTGTTTGATTTACTCGAAATCTTCGAACAGATCCAACTCAAAAGCGAGTTGGCTAAAGATATTGAAAAACAGCGTTTGAATTACCGTAGCTGGCTCAATGTGGATGGTGTTGATCAAGAAATGTTGCTATCGCTCCTTGAAGAGATCGACGAGGTACATCGTAATTTAATGAGCGCTGAACGCTTTGGTCAATCACTTAAAGAAGATCGTTTCTTAAGCACGATTCGCCAACGCTTTAATTTACCGGGCGGGTCGTGCTGTTTTGACCTGCCAGCGCTGCACTACTGGCTACACATTCCGATAGAAAAGAAGACCCAAGATGCGCACCAATGGATGGAAACGCTGCGACCGTTATCAGATGCGTTGCAACTTTGGCTGAAGTTAACCCGTGAAACGGGCCATTTTAAAGCACGCCTAGCACGATTAGGTTTTTATCAAAGCGATGCAGAAGACGCTAATATCTTGCGCTTGTCGATCCCACTTGAGTATGGGGTATACCCCATGATCTCTGGACATAAAAATCGCTTCGCGATTAAGTTTATCGAATTCCAATCAGGCCAAGCAACAGGGCGCGATATCGAGTTTGATCTCGCCGTCTGCTGTTAATCAATTCCGCTTCAATTCCCGACTGACTCTTACTTTCCATTGCGTTAGGTAATACACTTACGCCTATCCATCGTTACTTGAAGTCCGTTATGTCAAAGAAAATTACCATTGTAAAATGCCCACAGTGCAAAGCCGATGTCGAATGGGGAGAACAGAGCCCTTATCGTCCTTTTTGTTCCAAACAGTGTCAGATGATCGATTTTGGCGAGTGGGCCGATGAGGAAAAAAGTATTCCCGGTGCACCGGATATGTCAGACAGTGATGGTTGGTCAGAAGATCAATATTAGCGCACATATAAAACACATATAAAAACAGGGGTCGATTACTCGACCCCTGTTTATTACTATGAGAACGCTAGTTTATAGCATTACTTCTTAGCAAGTTTCTCTTTGATACGAGCTGACTTACCAGAACGCTCACGTAGGTAGTACAGTTTGGCACGACGTACTGCACCGCGGCGTTTAACTTCAATGCTATCAACCACTGGAGAGTGAGTTTGGAACGTACGCTCAACACCTTCACCGTTAGAGATCTTACGAACAGTGAATGCAGAGTGTAGGCCACGGTTACGGATTGCAATTACAACGCCTTCAAAAGCCTGTAGACGCTCACGATCACCTTCTTTTACCTTAACTTGAACAACAACAGTGTCACCTGGTGCGAATTTAGGTAGGCCTTGTTTCATTTGCTCTTCTTCAAGAGCCTTGATGATGTTACTCATTTTAAAAATTCCTAGAATAAACTGATACTAAATTAAATAGGTTACTGATGTATTTGAGTTTCTTTAATGAACTCAACCAGTAATAGTTCCTGTTCGTCAGTCAGAGCTAGGTTTTCCAGGAGCTCTGGCCTTCTATGCCAAGTTCGGCCCAACGACTGTTTCAGCCGCCAGCGACGAATATCCTCGTGATTACCGGATTTCAGTACCGCAGGTACTTCTTTTCCATCTAACACTTCAGGACGCGTATAGTGCGGGCAATCTAGCAAGCCATTTGCAAAAGAATCCTCTTCTGCTGATGCGAAATCTCCTAATACTCCCGGAACAAACCGAGAGACAGAATCAATCAACGTCATGGCTGGCAGTTCGCCGCCTGTCATCACAAAATCACCAATCGACCATTCTTCGTCAACTTCTGATTGGATGATACGCTCATCTACCCCTTCATAGCGTCCGCAAATAAGAACTAGGTTCTCATTCGTGGCCAGCTCTTCAACTCCTTTTTGGTCGAGTTTTCGACCTTGAGGAGAAAGGTAAATGACTTTCGTCTTTCCCGGTGCGGCTTGTTTTGCTGCATGAATGGCATCTCGCAAAGGCTGAACCATCATGAGCATTCCAGGACCACCACCGTAAGGTCTGTCATCGACGGTGCGATGTTTGTCATGAGTGAAATCTCGAGGATTCCAAGCTTCAATAGACAGCAAACCTTTTTTAACCGCTTGACCTGTTACTCCAAAATCAGTAACAGAACGGAACATTTCAGGAAATAGGCTTATAACGCCAACCCACATGTGTTCTCTCGCTCTGAAATTTTAGAGTTAGAATGCCGGATCCCAGTCAACTTCGATCCGTCGAGCTTCGCGATCAACATTCTTGATCACTTGCTCTTCAAGGTACGGTACCAACCGTTCCTTTTGGCCAAAAGCATCTTTCAAATTCGCTTTCACAACCAGAACATCGTTGGAGCCAGTTTCTAATAGGTCAGTGACCTCACCAAGGTTATACCCCTTGGTGGTAATAACTTGCATACCGAACAATTCACGCCAGTAGAATTCATCTGCTGACAATTCTGGTAATGATGCGGGATCAATAGCAATTTCAAAGTTGGTGAGTAGATGTGCGTCTTCTCGAACATCTAAACCTTCAAGTTTTACCACCATACTCTTACCATGGCGCTTCCAACTCTCTACTTTGTACTCGATCCACTGGCCTTTTTGGTTAATAAACCAAGGGCTGTAATCAAAAATACTTTCAGCTTCGTCTGTGTAGGAAAAAACTTTGAGCCAGCCACGAATGCCATAGGTAGCACCAAACTTGCCCATAACAATCTTTTCGTTTTCTTTGCTCATTGTTTCTTTACCTTTCATCGACATAAGCTAATGTTCTTCTATAAAAGTAAGAATTAAGCCGCTTTTTGAGCGTCTTTTACTAGCTTAGCTACGCGATCAGATAGAGATGCGCCTTGACCAACCCAATGGTTAACGCGATCTAGATCAACACGTAGGCCTTCTTCTTGGCCAGTAGCCGTAGGATTAAAGAAACCTACTTTCTCGATGAAACGGCCAGTTACTGCGTTACGGCTATCCGCAACTACGATTTGATAAAATGGACGCTTTTTAGCGCCGTGACGTGCCAAACGAATGGTTACCATGTCGTCCTCTTTGCTTTCTCAATAATAAAATTAACCCCAAAAACCATTTACGAAAAACAGTCTGGGGTCTCGTGCCAAAATAAAGCCTCGGAATTTTACTCTTATTCCGAGGCTTTGCAAGGGGTTTAGCTATTTTTTCACCAGCAGAAGCATTATGCTTTTGCAGTGATGAGCATCACGCTTTAGTAAATTTTAAGCATCGCAATGAGTTAGGTTAACGACCAAAGAAACCGCCGCCACCCATGCCACCCATTCCGCCCATCATGCCTTGCATATTACGCATCATGCCTTTCATGCCACCTTTCTGCATTTTTTTCATCATTTTCTGCATTTGGGTGAACTGTTTCAGTAAGCGGTTAACATCTTGTACTTGGGTGCCAGAACCCGTCGCGATACGTTTTTTACGTGAACCTTTTATCATGTCTGGGTGCTGGCGCTCGTGCATGGTCATCGAACAGATGATCGCTTCCATCTGCTTGAACATCTTATCATCGACCTTATCTTTCACGTTGGCAGGTAGGTTTGCCATGCCAGGCAGTTTATCGAGCATGCCCATCATGCCGCCCATATTCTGCATTTGCCCGAGCTGTTCGCGGAAATCTTCTAAATCAAATCCTTTCTTTTCCTTGAATTTTTTAGCTAGGCGTTCTGCTTGCTCGTGATCAACATTACGTTGTAGATCTTCAATTAATGAGAGAACATCGCCCATTCCCAATATGCGTGATGCAATACGATCAGGATGGAAAGGCTCGAGCGCGTCAGTTTTTTCACCGACCCCTAAGAATTTAATCGGTTTACCGGTGATATGACGAACGGAAAGTGCGGCACCACCTCGAGCATCACCATCAACTTTGGTTAAGATAACCCCTGTTAACGGCAGCGCATCACCAAAGGCTTTTGCGGTGTTCGCGGCATCTTGCCCCGTCATGGCATCCACAACGAACAATGTTTCAATCGGATTAATAGCCGCATGCAGATCTTGGATCTCTGCCATCATCAGTTCATCAATAGCAAGACGGCCTGCAGTGTCGACAATCAGCACATCGAAGAATTTCTTCTTCGCATGGTCAATGGCCGCATTGGCGATATCAATCGGTTTTTGGTCGGCTGAAGAAGGAAAAAATTCAACGTCCAGATCGTTAGCTAGAGTTTCAAGCTGTTTTATGGCCGCTGGGCGATAAACGTCAGCCGAAACCACCAGTACTTTCTTTTTATCACGTTCTTTAAGCAGCTTAGCAAGCTTACCAACACTGGTGGTTTTACCCGCCCCTTGTAAACCCGCCATTAAAATCACTGCTGGCGGCTGGGCTGCAAGGTTAAGCGCTTCGTTGGATTCGCCCATTACCGCTTCAAGCTGCGCTTGAACAATCTTGATGAACTCTTGTCCCGGTGTCAGCGATTTAGACACCTCAACACCCACTGCGCCCTCTTTAACGCGCGCGACAAAATCACGCACTACAGGCAGTGCAACGTCCGCTTCAAGCAGCGCCATGCGCACTTCGCGTAGGGTTTCTTTAATATTGTCTTCGGTGAGACGGCCTTTGCCGCTGATATTTTTCAGCGTCTTGGATAGTCGATCCGTTAAATTTTCAAACATCGTTGTCTCTTCGCTAGTTCGGCGATTAATTGCGGTCAGTATACCTTAGCCAATCTAATAGTCATACCCATTGACGCTTCGCGATAAGCGACTTAAACCCGTAAACGCAACATTGGGTCCCCAAAACAGGGGGGGCAAAAAGAGTTATCTCTGCGATTTATCGAATAAAAGCCTTCACCCTGTTAATTATTTGCACCATGACCTCAACTAAGGTGGGTATATGTCAAATCAATCGGTATCCAACGTAGCTCATTATCGTGATGCAAGGTATAATTCTCCAATTCAGCCACCATTTTGTAAGAAGTATGGAAAACTTAATCGCAATAGTCGCCACTATTTTGTATTTTTTATCCATAGCGACCATTATTCCAGGCTTAGTTAATCAAACTGGGATTCGTGCGCAGACAGTATTGTTCAGTTCAGCACTGGCGCTGGCTTTTCATGCGTGGTTACTGAGTGATTTAATCTTCAACGCTAATGGGCAAAACCTCAGCATGCTCAATGTGGCATCATTGATAAGCTTTATCATCTCACTGGTGATGAGCATTGCGATGTTAAAAACTCGCTTGTGGTTTCTGTTGCCGGTGGTGTATAGCTTCGCCGCGATCAACGTCAGCGCCGCCTCATTTCTTCCCAGCATGTTCATGACTCACTTAGAAAACAATCCGCCACTGTTGTTGCATATTTCTCTAGCACTATTTTCGTATTCAACCCTTTCGATTGGCGCACTCTACGCTTTGCAATTGGCTTGGCTGGACTACAAGCTAAAGAAAAAGAAGATGCTAACCATCAACCCCAATTTGCCACCACTACTGATGGTAGAAAGACAACTGTTTAAAATCATCTTGATAGGTAACGTATTACTTACTGGTACCTTGATTACTGGTTTTGATTTTGTCGGTGATATGTTTGCTCAAGGCAAAGCGCATAAAGGCATTTTGTCTTTCATTGCTTGGGTTGTCTATTCTGTATTGTTGTGGGGACATTACCGAAAAGGTTGGCGCGGTAGAAAAGTGACTTGGTTTGCTGTCGCTGGTGCAACCTTACTCACACTGGCCTACTTTGGTAGCCGTTTTGTAAAAGAAATCATTTTGAGCTAACTCAACACGTTTGATAGCGTATTGACACATTCATTTAATTAGATCATTACTTAATCACACTATTTATAAGGAAAAACCACGTTTTGGACGACATTTCAACGGGTATATTGTTTGCACTACTCGCGGGTCTCATCGTAATTTCGGCTTATTTTTCAGGTTCAGAAACCGGCATGATGTCTTTGAACCGCTACCGCTTAAAGCACTTGGCCAATACCGGCCACAAAGGTGCAAAGCGTGTCGAAAAACTGCTTGATCGTCCAGATCGCCTCATTGGTTTGATCCTCATTGGCAACAACCTAGTCAATATTTTAGCTTCTGCAATTGCCACTATTATTGGTATGCGCCTTTATGGGGATCTAGGAGTGGCCATTGCCACTGGTGCGCTGACGTTGGTCGTTCTGGTTTTTGCTGAAGTGACGCCAAAAACATTAGCAGCGCTTTACCCTGAACGCGTCTCTTACGCCAGCAGCATCTTACTGACCTTCTTAATGAAGATATTGTCACCATTGGTGATGTTCATTAACTTCATCACCAATGGTTTCATCCGCTTACTAGGCCTTAAGGCCAAGCATGGGGCGGAGGATCATCTAAGCTCTGAAGAGTTGAGAACCGTCGTCAACGAAGCGGGTGGCCTTATTCCTCGTCGCCACCAAGATATGCTGCTTTCCATTCTCGATCTCGAACATGTCACGGTGAACGACATCATGATCCCACGTAACGAAATTACTGGTATCAATATTAACGATGATTGGAAATCTATCGTGCGTCAGTTAACTCACTCGCCACACGGACGCGTGGTGCTTTACCGAGACAAAATTGATGAAGCGGTGGGCATATTACGCCTTCGTGATGCTTCTCGTTTGATGTTGGAAAAAAAAGAGTTCAATAAAGAGATGATTTTACGTGCCGCTGATGAAGTCTACTTCATCCCGGAAGGCACACCGCTCAACGTACAATTGCTTAAATTCCAACGCAACAAAGAGCGGATTGGCCTGATCGTTGATGAATACGGTGATATCAATGGCTTGATCACTGTTGAAGATATTCTCGAAGAGATTGTGGGGGAATTCACCACCTCAATGGCACCAAGCTTAGCCGATGAAATTACACCACAAAGTGATGGCAGCTTCTTGATTGATGGCAGCGCAAATATCCGTGACATTAACAAAGGGCTGAAGTGGAAACTGCCAACGACGGGCCCAAGAACCTTAAACGGTTTACTTTTGGAGCACCTTGAAGATATTCCAAGTAGCCATTTAAGTGTCAAAGTTTCTGGCCATGCGATGGAGATTGTAGATGTAGAAGAAAACCGCATTAAGCAGGTTAAAGTCTTTCCACGCAAAACCAAAAAACATTAATCGCCAGTCACTGCATAAAAGAAAGAAAAAAAGCTTGGTCACTGCCAAGCTTTTTGTTTTTAAAGGGCCAGATCTGGCGATCTTTAATCCACTTTCAGCTCTTTGAGCATCGACTCAGGTAAAGCAAGCTCATCATTTTTATTCACCGCAATACCTGCCGTGATAATCGCTTGAGCAATCTCTTTAGCTTCTGTTAACGAGTGCATTGAGGCTGTACCACATTGGTATTCGTTTAGTTCAGGGATCTGATCTTGGCTCTCTACTTTTAGCACATCATGCATCGCCGCTAACCACGCTTGCGCCACTTGCGCTTCTGTTGGCGCGCCAATCAAACTCATGTAAAAACCTGTGCGGCAGCCCATAGGTGAGATGTCGATGATTTCTACATCATGACCATTTAAGTGCGCGCGCATAAAGCCAGCGTATAAATGCTCTAAAGTGTGGATCCCTTTTTCTGAAAGAATATCTTTGTTTGGAGCAGTAAAACGGAGATCAAATACGGTGATTGTATCCCCTTTAGGCGTCTGCATATTTTTTGCCACACGTACCGCAGGCGCACGCATACGAGTGTGATCTACAGTAAAACTGTCGAGTAATGGCATTGCTTTCTCCTTATTTGGCAAAGAGCGATGCTCTGCCTATCAATGTTAGATTATGATCGAGAGATCATTTTAGGTACGAAAAATAGCTTTCAAGAAATTCTTCAAAACTTTGAGTATCGTGTTGTTCTATCTGTTGCTGAGCGGCTCGAGAACGCAGCACTTCCTCTTCCATCACAGACTCAGAATAAGTTTGATAGTGATGTGCCAGGTTGGCTTGTCGGTATTCGGCTCCTAATGCACAACCTACCTTACCGAGCCCGCCAAACTGTTTAGTCTGTTCAAGTAGTTGGGCGGAAAAGGTTAATTCTGGATTATCAATCCACGAGCTTAGTTTCTCGCATACGGCTTGGTATGCGTTGCCACCACAAGCGCTATCCATTACTTGCGCTATTTTGCGTAAGTCATCGAATACATTATGCGCCCACGCTTGCAGCGTCAGTTTCTCACCGCGACAGCCAATTTGTAACTCTAAACCTGGTTTACGACCTTCTAAAATCACTTTGTTCCAGTTATCTCGCCAACATGCCAGCTCACAATTGTCCATAGGATCTGAATCGGAAAGAGCTGTCCAAGTGAGGAATAGATCGAGAAAACGCACTTGATCTTCAGTAATACCAATCGGGCTAAACGGGTTTACGTCTAACGAACGCACTTCGATGTATTCGACTCCGCCTCTCTCTAACGCTTGTGACGGCTTTTCGTCATTTTTGGCTACACGTTTAGGACGGATCGGTGCATAGAGTTCGTTTTCTATCTGCAAAACATTGCTGTTGAGCTGACGATGTTCACCATCGACATACACGCCTAGTTCTGCAAACTCTTTTGATGGAGTGCGGATCGCCTGATTCAACCCTTCTAGATATTGATCCAAGCTATTAAAACCAATTTGCAAGCCACTTTGCGCGCTATTGGTATAACCTAAATCACTGAGGCGCAACGAGGTAGCATGAGGCAAATAAAGCGTTTTACCAATATTTTCAAATGGCAGATGGCTTTCACGTCCGCGCACAAACGATGAACATAACGCAGGTGATGCGCCAAAGAAATAGGGAATAAGCCAGCCAAAACGGTAGTAATTACGAATCACACCAAAATAGGCTTCCGATTTTGTCTCAGTACGCTCGGATTCAGTTTGCTCGCCATGCAAGGCATCCCAAAATGATTCTGGAAATGAAAAATTGAAATGTACGCCAGAAATGATCTGCATTAAGCTGCCGTAACGACGCTTTAAGCCTTCTCGATAAAGGGTTTTCATTTTACCCGTATTCGATGAACCATATTGCGCCAGTTCGATATCATCTTCGCTGCCAACATAACAAGGCATAGAAAGCGGCCACATCTTTTCGTCACCCAATTTGGTTTGAGCAAAATGGTGAATATCCGCCAGTTGTGAGAGTAAAGTCGGCACGTCATGAGAGACTGGTGTAATAAATTCAAGCAATGACTCCGCAAAATCAGTGGTGATCCAACGGTTGGTTAATGCGCTGCCGAGTGCTTCTGGATGAGGAGTCAGAGCTAACGAGCCTTCTGGGGTATAGCGTAACGTTTCACGCTCAACGCCTCGGCCAAACTGCTTAAACACTTCTGATTTTTTAGTGACTTGTTCAAGTCGTGCGGCAAAATTAGTCAAAATAATGATTCGCTTATAGGTGAATGATCCGAATGAAAGCGGCTCTAACTCAGCAAGAGAGTAGAATGGAGGCAAACAAGCTGCCCCCTATAAATGTGTACTCTAGCGGATGATTTCAAGCTCTTCTACGGGAATATCTAATTTTTCAAGTTGTGGCTTCAACGTTTTCGCATCACCCACCACGATAATTTGATACTCTTGTGGTGCAAACCATTTAGCGGCGAGTTTATTGAGCGTTGATTTTTTTACGTTTTCTACCAGTTCATTTCGTTGCTGTAGGTAATCTTCATCCAAACTATAGGTCAAAATATTACTAAGCAACTGCGCTTTTTGTGATGGTGTTTCATACGTCAGTGCATCTTGTTGGCCGACAGCAAGGCGCATAAATTTTAGCTCTTGGTCGGTTAAGCCACTTTGACTGAATGTTGCCATCTCTTTTTCTATTTCAACGATTGAAGCTACAGTGGCATCAGCACGCACTTGAGCATTGAAAACGATAGCGCCCACTTCTCGATTGCTCGCGAAATAACTCCCAGCGCCATAGGTGTAGCCTTTATCTTCACGCAAATTCTGATTAATGCGGCTGTTAAAGTTACCCGCTAAATTGAAGTTAGCCAGTTGGCTGAGAAAAAGCTCGCCAGTGGCATCGAAAGGCAACCCTTTTCGCACAAAACGGACGATGCTCTGCGGCGCATCAGGCTTATCAACCAGATATATCTTCCGCTCTGTCAGTGGGTTCACTACTTGGGGACGTAACAAAGGAGAAGCTTCACCGCGCCACTGCCCTAAAAAGGTTAACTGTTTAGCGACCTCTTTTTTGGAAATATCGCCAACGACAACGATTTGCGTACCATGTGGCGTGTAATGTTTCGCATAAAAGCGTTTTACATCTTCTAATGTTAAATCGTTTAGTGATTGCTCAGTACCTTCACTTGAACGCGCAAAAATAGAGTTGCCAAACAGTATTTGACGAGTAGCTTGTGAAGCAAGCCATCCCGGTGTTTGATGCTGATAAACCAACCCTTCCAGCATCTGCTGCTTCAGCCGTGTAAAATCACTCTCTTTGAAAGCAGGATGAAATAAAACTTCTTCAACCACATCCAATGTTGCTGCAACATTCTTCTTCAAACTAGAGACCATAATACTGGTCGAATACTCATTGGCAGTAACACTGATAGTCGAACCTAACGTGTCGAGTTGAGCTTGAATGGCTTCCACTGAGCGTCGAGTTGAGCCTTCTTCAAGTAGCGCCGCGGTTAAATTAGCTAACCCTTCTTTGCCACGCGCGGCATGTCGCTCTCCTGCTGGTAAATTGATATTAATTAGCACGGTCGGCGTTTCGCTGGTTTGTGTGGCTAATAACTCAATACCGTTATCAAAATAGAGTTCATACAGTGTCGGCATTTGTGCTTTCACACCTTTTGCCACAGAAGGCATGATTGAGCGATCAAATTGATCTTCAACCTGGCGATAAGCCAATTGATCTTCGGTTATCGTTTGATGCTCGGGCAGCACTCTTTTAGGGGGTACGAAATTAGCTTTTTGAACGGCAAGCTCGGCTTTATGTGTAGGCACAACACTTAAGGTAACCTTATGTTGATGAGCAATGAAGCGCTGATAAGCCTGTTGAATTGACTCTGGGGTGACCGCATGAATCTGAGCTAATTGCTGCTCTAGGCGATCAGGCTGCCCATAAAACGTTTCGTTGGACGCAAGCTGCGTCACTTTTCCAGATACGCTTTGCAGCGCAAAGACCGCATTCGCTTCCGCCATACCGGTAATTTGATCAAGTCGACTCTGATCTACCCCTTGCTGTTCAAACTGACTGAGTGTTTGCATTAACTCTCGATACAAGGGAGCAAGCTGAGCTTTTTCACCCGAAGGGGCCATGGCATAAACATAGAAGGTACAAGCCAATTCGGCGCAATCTTGGAATGCACCCGCATTGACGGCTTTTTGAGTTTTGACCAACGCTTGGTAGAGATAACTATTGGTACCGCTGCCTAACACTTTGGCAAGCGCATCTAACGAGGCTTGACTTTGAGCACCGCGATATTCTGTCGGCCAGCCCACCACAACCATGGGTTGCTGAATGCGATCTTCCAAGGTAATGAAACGATCTTGCGCCAACTGGGCCGGCTGTTTAGGTGCGTTATCAACGGCTGGGCCTGCCGGTATGGTGCCAAAATATTGATTAACCCATTCAAGTGTTTGCTGAACATCAATATCGCCACCAATGGTCAGCACCGCATTATTCGGCCCATACCAACGTAAGAAAAACGCTTTAAGATCGTTGACGTCCACTCGGTCAAGATCTTCGACATAACCAATGGTTTGCCATGAATAAGGGTGTCCTTCGGCATACATCGCCTCCGCCATTTTTTCCCACATCAAGCCATAGGGGCGGTTGTCGTAGTTTTGTGCGCGTTCGTTTTTTACTGTGTCACGTTGGATCTCAAATTTACGTTGAGAAACCGCGTTGAGCAAAAATCCCATCCGATCAGATTCGAGCCACAATACTTTTTCTAGCTGATTTGAAGGCACGGTTTGGTAATAATTAGTACGGTCACGGTTGGTACTCCCATTCATGGTTCCTCCCGCTTCGGTGATCAAACGAAAATGTTCTTGATCGCCAACGTGCTCCGTTCCTTGAAACATCATGTGTTCAAAGAAATGAGCAAACCCTGATTTTCCAACCTCTTCACGTGCCGAACCCACATGATAAGTGACATCGACATGCACTAAAGGATCTGAGTGATCCGGTGAGAGCACGACAGTAAGACCATTATCGAGCTGATATTTTGCATAAGGGATCATCACTTTTTCTGGTTGAGCATCCACTTGCTCAATCAGCGTAACCCCTTTCGGTAATGATGAAAAAAAAGCGATAGGTGCGACCGTTGATGAACAACCATAAATGGCAATAAGAGAAAGGGCACCTAGCCAAATTTTTCTCATAACAGCTCCTTAGAAAAAACCATAGAATACAGCGGCAAGCATGATGTAACGCAGTGCTTTGCCGATCAAAATAATGACAAAAGTAGGTAAAAATTTCATGCGTAGCCAACCTGCGGCCAAACAAAGCACATCACCCACCACAGGTAGCCAACTAAATAAGAGAGCCCAATAACCATATTTATTGAGCCAAGCTAACGCTTTATGACCGTGCTTTTCGCTTTCAGTTCGATTAGGCAACCAGATACCGAGCCAATAGTTGGTCAGACCGCCGAGGGTATTGCCAGCGCTTGCAACGGCGATAACCCAAAATACGGGAAATTGATTCAGGCTTAATGTGGCGAATAAACTCGCTTCTGAGCTTCCCGGTAATAAGGTAGCACTGAGAAAACCACTAAAAAAAAGCACCCACAGAGCAGAGCCAACAAACCAATACGAGAGCGGTTCCAAATAGGTGCTAAAAATGTCTAACATTTCATATCAAGAAGAACTTTGCCTCGAGTATGGCCTGTTTCAATCTGTTGATGAGCCGCAGCCACTTCCGCCATCGGATAAACAGCTTGAATTTCCGTTTTCAATAAGCCAACGCTGACCATATAAAGCATGGTATCAAGCTGTTCAGGATTAGGATCAACTAACATGCCTGTGGCTTCAAAACCAAGTAATTTTGCTTTTTCACAAATAAGCTCAGCACTTAGAGTCGGAACAGTAA
Organism: Vibrio sp. V10_P2A27P122; assembly: GCF_963874335.1. NCBI lineage: Bacteria > Pseudomonadati > Pseudomonadota > Gammaproteobacteria > Vibrionales > Vibrionaceae > Vibrio > Vibrio sp. V10_P2A27P122. Next base: position 18,321 of record NZ_CAWNHY010000249.1, read on the forward strand.
CGACACGCGCATGATCTTTCAAGCATTTCAAAGCGTCGAGAGCCGCATCACCACCGACTAAATCAATCAGCACATCCACTTCTTCTAAACGCTGTGAAGCAGGAGCAAAATTGTAATTAATCGCATGAGCACCAAGAGTCGCTAAATAATCCAAATTTTGTTCGCTGCACGTGGTATACACTTCGGCTTTTGCTGCTAAAGCAATTTGTACCGCTAAGTGCCCGACACCACCAGCGCCCGCGAGGATCAATACGCGATCCCCCTCTTTCACTTGCGCTTTATTTAGGGCTTGCGCCGCCGTTTGCCCTGCCAGTGGCAGCACTGCTGCTGCTTCTAAGGTCACAGCATCAGGAACAAGGCTGAGTTCGCTTTCTGCCACACACAGGTATTGGCTGTAACCGCCGCCACGCAACGGAAACCCAACAAAGCCCGCCACATTATCTCCAATTTGAAAGCGGCGATTATCTTCCCCCACCTCAACAACTTGTCCAGAAATATCGTAACCTGGCACCCATGGCAGCTTATCTTTGTTTTGCGCTGCAGCCCACCCCAGACCCGCCCGAGTTTTTACATCAATAGGGTTTACACCAGCAAAAGCCACTTTCACTAACACTTCGCCAGCTTTAGGTTGAGGAACGTCACTAGTTTGAATAACGAGCACCTCTGGTCCACCAAACTCAGTAATTGCGATCTGTTTATTATCCATGTCAAACTTCCCTATTGATAAAAAGAAAGGGATGCCTCAGCATCCCTTTGAATATATACCATTTTATTGCTTCTAGTTAATCTTTAGCTCGCAAAATAACCATCAGCTCGTCTAGGCTTAGCCAACAAGAGCAAGCAAAACACCTGCTGCAACAGCAGAGCCCAGTACACCTGCTACATTTGGCCCCATGGCGTGCATCAGTAAGAAGTTCTGTGGATTAGCTTCAAGCCCCACTTTGTTCACTACTCGCGCCGCCATCGGTACCGCAGACACACCAGCAGCGCCAATAAGAGGATTAATATCCTCTTTCGAGAATTTATTAAGCACTTTCGCCATCAACACACCACCAGCCGTACCAATACTGAAAGCAATAGCACCGAGCGCCAAAATACCTAATGTTTCCAAGTTCAAAAACTTATCAGCCTGCAGTTTAGAACCAACGCCTAAGCCTAAGAAGATAGTAACGATGTTGATCAGTTCATTTTGCGCTGTCTTGGATAGACGCTCAACCACACCCGATTCACGCATTAAATTACCTAGACAGAACATACCCACTAATGGCGTTGCTGACGGTAAAAATAGAATCGTCATCAATAGCACCGCCAAAGGAAACAGTATTTTTTCTGTCTTCCCAACGTGGCGTAGCTGAGCCATTTTGATTTTTCGCTCTTCAGGTGTTGTAAGTGCCTTCATAATCGGTGGCTGAATGATAGGAACTAATGCCATATAGCTATAAGCCGCCACAGCGATTGCACCTAATAAATCCGGCGATAATTTACTGGCAAGGAAAATAGCGGTTGGGCCATCGGCTCCACCAATGATGGCGATGGACGCAGCATCGGCCATGGTAAATTCCATACCCGGTACATAGTTGAGTAATATCGCACCAAACAGGGTGGCGAAAATACCAAACTGAGCGGCCGCACCTAGCCATAACGTTTTAGGGTTTGCAATCAATGCCCCGAAATCGGTCATCGCGCCCACGCCCATAAAAATCAGCAGTGGAAAAACGCCCGTCTCAATACCAACATGATAAACGTAATAAAGCAGACCGCCGGGTTCGGTAAAACCCGCATTCGGAATATTCGCTAAAATCGCACCAAAGCCGATCGGCAATAACAGCAGTGGCTCAAAGCCTTTGCGAATAGCCAAAAACAGCAGTAAACAACCGACCAAAATCATGCAGATTTGGCCTAGCTGAAAATTAGCGATCCCTGTTTCAGACCATAAGGTCAGTAATCCGTCCATGGTTCTCCCTTACGCTAAGCTCAGCAATGGTGCACCAACAGTCACAGCATCACCCTCTTTGACATGAAGATCTTGAACAATACCGCCACGTGCCGCACGGATCTCGGTTTCCATCTTCATCGCTTCCAGAATCACTAACACATCCCCTTCTAACACCTCAGAACCAGCTTGAACATTCACTTTAAAAATGTTGCCAGCGAGTGGTGAAGGAACGGCTTCTGCATTGTTACTTGCTGGCACGCTTGGTGACTGTGCTGCTTGAGACTGGCTGGCAGAAATCGAGCTAAGCTGGCCTTCTGGCCCCACTTCAACCGTGTAAATTTGCCCATCCACTTTAACACTGTAGGTTTCAATACCACCTTTTGTCACAACGGTAGCAGGTGTAGGTTTGGCTGGCTCCAAGGTTGGCGCAGGCTCAAATGCATCCGGATTGTGACGATTTTTCAAGAACTTCAAACCGACTTGTGGGAACAATGCGTAAGTCAGAACATCATCCACCGTATCTGTAGCTAATGAAATTCCCTCTGCTTTTGCCTTTTCAAGCAATTCAGTGGTCAACACGGCCATTTCTGCATCCAACAAATCGGCTGGACGGCAAGTGATCGGCGTAAGATTACCCAACACCTTGGCTTGCAACTCAGCATTCACTGGCGCAGGCGTTGCACCGTATTCACCTTTTAATACCCCTGCAGTTTCTTTCGTGATGCTCTTATAGCGCTCGCCAGTAAGGACGTTGATCACCGCTTGTGTTCCCACGATTTGAGATGTTGGAGTCACAAGGGGAATGAAACCTAAATCTTTTCGCACACGAGGGATCTCTTCAAGAACCTCATCAAGGCGATCGGCCGCTCCTTGTTCTTTTAGTTGACCTTCCATATTAGTCAACATACCACCAGGAACCTGCGCAATAAGAATACGAGAATCGACACCTTTTAACTGCCCTTCCCATTTTGCGTATTTCTTACGCACTTCACGAAAATAAGTGGCAATCGGTTCAAGCTGTGTCAGGCTCAGGCCCGTATCACGCTCGGTTCCTTCAAGCATAGCGACCACTGTTTCGGTTGGTGTGTGCCCGTAAGTTTGGCTCATTGAAGAGATAGCGGTATCCAAAATATCGATACCAGCTTCTACCGCTTTAACGGCTGTTGCCGCTGAAAGACCAGTCGTTGCATGGCTGTGCAACGCTAAAGGTACGGCACAAGAGGATTTAATACGGGTGATCAGATCTTCAGCTTCATACGGCTTGAGCAACCCAGACATATCTTTAATACACAAAGAGTGGCAGCCGAGATCTTCCAACCGCTTGGCAAGATCAACCCAAGTATCTGAATTATGAACAGGGCTAGTGGTGTAAGACAGTGTGCCCTGCGCGTGTGCGCCAACATCAATTGTCGCTTTGACCGCTTTTTCAAAATTGCGAACATCATTCATCGCATCAAAAATACGGAAAACATCCATACCATTCGCGTGAGCTCGTTCGACAAACTTTTCAACAACATCGTCAGCATAGTGGCGATAGCCTAGTAAATTCTGGCCGCGTAGCAACATTTGCATTGGGGTATTGGGCATCGCTTGCTTAAGCGAACGTAAACGCTCCCATGGATCTTCACCGAGAAAACGGATGCAAGCATCAAACGTTGCTCCTCCCCAAGTTTCCAGTGACCAATAACCGATCTTATCGAGCTCTGCTGCAATAGGCAGCATGTCTTCGATACGCATGCGCGTGGCAAATAGTGACTGATGGGCATCACGAAGGACCACATCCGTAATAGCTAGTGGTTTAGACATGCTCATAAACTCCTTTTCATCCTTTCTATGCTATTTAGCTAATGCGCGGTGCTGATGCACTGCTGCAGAAATTGCCGCCACAATTTGCGGGCTCACAGCTGAAGGGGTTGGTTGAACTTTTCGATGTTGAATCGGCGCTGCGATCGGTTGTGGTACTTCTTCCGGTACCAAGGTTGACATTAACCGAACGAGATAAACGAGAATAGTTAGAAAAATAAAGACTACAGCCATCCCCGTAATCATAAGGGTGGCGGCGTCAACTAATAGGCTTCCAATAGTAGTCATGTTGCTTCCTTTCTGTGTCATCCTGACAACAATTGCTACGCATTTTTACAAATGCGATCTTGGCAAGTGGACTAGGATTATCTCGATTGGTTAATAATTGTCAATTTTGTTTAAGGGACTCTTGTAGATAACACACAAAATCGGCGAACAATTACTCACACAAATCACAAAACTCTGAATTTTCTCTATTAAGAAGGGCATTTAACTAGCCAATACGGCTACGTTAATCAAAAAATGATGCAGATACTGAGAGGGAGTTAAAACATTGCAGATTAACAAGATAAAACAAATAGTTGCCATTTTCAATTTAACAAAATAGCAACAAAAAACCAACATAAAAAAAGCCCCGCACAATGCGAGGCTTCTTAATAAATGGCGCGCTCAGGAGGATTCGAACCTCCGACCGCCTGGTTCGTAGCCAGGTACTCTATCCAGCTGAGCTATGAGCGCGCAAGGTTTTGATATTAATCAGCGATAATCGTTAACAATATCAGGGTCAATGACCCTTTGAATAAGTGGCGCGTCCTGGAGGATTCGAACCTCCGACCGCCTGGTTCGTAGCCAGGTACTCTATCCAGCTGAGCTAAGGACGCGCAGAGTTAATGACAGTATCACTAACTTTAAATAAGTGGCGCGCTCAGGAGGATTCGAACCTCCGACCGCCTGGTTCGTAGCCAGGTACTCTATCCAGCTGAGCTATGAGCGCGCAAAGTTTTGATATTAATTAGCGATAATCGCTAACAGTATCAGGGGCAATGACCCTTTGAATAAGTGGCGCGTCCTGGAGGATTCGAACCTCCGACCGCCTGGTTCGTAGCCAGGTACTCTATCCAGCTGAGCTAAGGACGCGCAGAGTTAATGACAGTATCACTAACTTTAAATAAGTGGCGCGCTCAGGAGGATTCGAAC
>NZ_CAWNHY010000250.1:0-22765 GCF_963874335.1 Vibrio sp. V10_P2A27P122
ACTTAATAGATAGTGAGATCGATAAAAAAGGAAGCATCAGCTTCCTTTTTTCGGGGGCGTAAACGAGATTACACTTCTAATATCACGCGCGTATCTTCACTGAGCGCTTCAAGCTCATCGGCTACGTCTTCAATTTGTATCGCAGCTGGGAGCTTGATGGCTAGGTTGGCGGTAAATAAACTTGAGCTGACACCGCCACCACCCGCAATAAAAACGCGTTGGCAATCCATATCTAAAATATTGATACCTTGATTATCAAGAAGGTGGGTGATTTCGTTGACGATGCCTGCACGGTCGTTTGCATCAATCCGCAGTTGGTAAATCGTTTCTTTTTCGTGTTGATGTACGTCAGAATCAACAATCTGCACCAGAAGATCGGGTTGTTCTCTAAATGCTTGTTGAACGATAACGGCATTTGAGGTCGGTAACTCTATTTTAATGACGGCAGCTACTTGGTTTTCAATAAAGTTCACTTTACTTATTAACCATTTTCCACCATTTTCATGAGTGATAGCGGCAAGATGTTTAATTGTGGCTGGTGTTGCACTGCCGACGAAATTGACGATAAAAGTACTGTTCATAATAGGCCTCCCATAGCAAGCTAACGAAAGATAAATCGTTGATCTTGAATTCCTTTCACTTCAGTGTAGAGGCCTATCTTAGATAAGACTTGATGAGAGTCAATTTTTTACATTTACGCAGTCTCTTGCTTGTCAGTATTCATACTTGGGCCACAAAAATAGCCTCGGCTTTAGGCATTGGCCTTGTGCTTAGCCCTGTGTTTTAAAAACTGACTTTGAGATTAAGGCCATAAAATTGCGAATCATAGCTAGCGCCTGAGTCCAAAGCAAACTTTGCGGCATCTTGGTTACCAAACCAAGGTGTGCCATTAAATTCTACTTCGGCATTGCCTCCCCAAGCATTTGATACCCAGCCATGGATATGTCCAACAGGGTTGAGGAAGAAAAGTGTGACATCACCCAGAGTCGATGAACCCAACACTTCACCACCTGTGGTAACAATATCTTGTTCCGCTTCAAACATCAGTTCACCGACAACCGCACCGAAAAAGGGCGTAATAAACAAGTCTTGCCATGACGGTATCTCGGCAAACGATTCTACGCCATATTCCCAAAAGAAAGTCGACATAACACCGGAGTAAAGAAAAGATTCAAACTCATTAAATCCAGCATGTCTTGCGGCTGTGTAGTAAACGCCGCCAAAGTAGGGGTGCATAATGTAGTTGAGATAATGCTCATCTCTATCCCAAGTGGGGCCGGATGATACGTTATCTTTCCATTTGCTGCCTATGCCGCTTATGCTGCGATCCTCTTCATCCCATTTGGTAATGGATGCAGGCAAAAATGTCATTAAGCCAACGGTTGCTACGCTTAATCCTAAGATGGTATAGGTTTGGCCTTTGAGATAGTCCCAGTCTTTTGTATCTTGCACGGTAAGATATTTAGGCAGCGTGGGCTCTTCAAGGTTTAGCGGTTGCGACTCTGCTAAGCTTGCTAAAAATGGAGAGTTCGATTGGTAAATATTCGGATCGTCATTAAAACAAGAAATTTGATTGCAGTCGACCGTATAGGAAAACTCAATGTGTTGGTTGAAATCGTATGCAGTGGCACTAGCACAAGCCGAAAACGATAACATCAATGGTATGATGCTTTTCTTTGACACGGAGGGCTCCAAAGTTTTGTTTTTAATGATCAGAATCACAATTATCTATTAAAGCGGCGGTGATGAAAACAGCAAATTATGTAAATAAGGAAACTTATGAGAAAAATAGCATTCAAAGCGTTATATATTGCACTTTATTCTCTGCCGTATTGATTGATAGCACACCTGTAAGCGTACACAAAAGGACACCATGATATGTTGAAAATAGCAATGTTAAGCACGGGTGAGGAAGTGCTCCATGGCGATATTGTCGATACCAATGCTGCTTGGTTATCCAGTGAGTTCTTCCAGCAGGGTTTTTCGTTAGTAAAACGATCAACGGTAGGCGATAGCCAGCAAGCCTTGGTTGAAGAGTTACTGATGCTCAGTTTCAATAATGATGTATTGATCGTGAATGGTGGGCTCGGCCCAACGTCTGATGATTTAAGTGCGGCGGCGGCGGCTCAAGCGGCGGACCAAAAGTTGGTGTTGTCTGTGCTGTGGAAGCAAAAACTGGACGAATTTTTTGCGCAGCGTGGTGTTGTGATGCCAGAAAGTAACCTCAAACAAGCGATGTTACCTGAGTTCTCTGACATCATTGATAACCCAATAGGGACGGCTTGCGGCTTTAAAGTTCAGATTAATGATTGTGTTTGTTATTTCACCCCCGGAGTACCCAAAGAGTTTAAGCTGATGGTCTCTGAACAGATTTTACCTGACTTGCTAGCGACATACCCACAACAAACGGGATTAGAGTGCAGCCGTTTATTCACTCTGGGTTCATCGGAATCGGCCATTTCAGATAAGTTGGATAAATTAGTCTTACCGGAAGGGTATATGCTGGGGTATCGTTCTTATCTGCCTTTTATTGAGGTGAAATTGTTTGGTCCGAAAAGTGATTTAGAACGCCGAGTAAAACTACTACAGATCATCTACCAGCATTTGGAACAACATGTTGTGAGTGTCGATGAACCTATGCTCACGCATATCGGTCATTTAATGCAAGACAAAGGATTATCGATCTCTATTGCAGAACAAGCGACCAAAGGTTGGCTCGCCAGTTGGTTGTTAAGTAACGAGCAAGTGGAAGCGTTGAGTGGTCACTGCTGGATTTTGAGCCGCAACGTTGAATCGGGCTTAGGCGATCAAGATCCACTCGCGGCGTCATTAGCGCTTGCTGGCGCAACGAAGGAAAAGTGTTCTACTTCGTTATCGCTTGTGACTGGTGTATTAAATGATGATCAATTTAGCCTAGCTTTATCGGCTCCGCAGGGAGAGTGGGGACAGATCCTCAAATTCAAGCGTCGTTACAGCGCCGATGAGCAGAGGGAGTTAATGGGGACCATCGCGGCTGATATGTTACGCCGCTATTTATCGAATAAGCCTATTTTTGCTCAGTATGGGGCATTGATCTCCGTCAAAGAGATGTTTTTACCTGCGAGCGTCATTGGCTAATCAACTCAATGTGTTAGCGTATTTTTAAGTCTAAGCTGTTGATAATTAAGTGCTTTGCATTTAAATTGTATCGGGTGGTAACTGCATGATTTTTTGGCTTATTCCGTAGGTTCGGTGAGGTGCTTAGCTTATGATTATTTCGTCTAAAGACTAAGCTCATGATTTCACGCATCAGATAAAATTGTTTCAAAATTGGGTCTTTTTTACACATCTTTTCTCTGTACACTGTCAGTCCGCTCGATGAAATTCAGCAGGAGGCTGACATGTTTAACCAATCGAAAATTTTAGTTTGGTATAAAGTTGCAAGTCAAAAAGTGATCTTAGGTGAGGCATTGAGTAATGAAATGAGTGATGTTGTTTCTTTATGGCTCAACGCTCCATCAGACTTAGATACGCCTAGCTATCAAGGATATAGACTTTCATTGTTTGATGGGGATGGCAGAGAAATCGCTAACAAATCCGTATCAATGGGTACGGCTGATGGCATTCTTCTAGGAATGTATAAAGCCAGAGCATAGCTCTGGCTTTACCTTTTTAACGCGCCAATGTGTGATGCGTTAACAGTGCACTATTGGCAGATCGAGATTAGGCTCGCCTTGCTTTGGGTCGATAATTAACACCAGCAAGTTCCACATGGCTTTTGGCTTTACAAATACAGGGCAATATTTCGTTGCGCTCTGTGTAAGCCATCGCAAAACCAACGTATTCCACTTCGCCTTTAACGAGCGTGCAGCGACAGGCACCACAGTGACCATCGCGACAGTTGTACTCTGGCTCTAGCCCCGCACTCTCCATACTTTCCAATAAAGTATTGGAAGAGTTTGATTCTATAGTTGTAACTTTGTTGATTTTAATGGTCGCCATTACAGCTCAAAGTCCTCGAAGTCATTGGCACGAACTTCATTGTCAATTTGGCCTACAAGGTAGGAGCTGATTTCTGCTTCTTGAGGTGCAACTTGTACGTTGTCTGAAGACAACCACGCATTAATCCAAGGAATTGGGTTTGATGTTGCGCCGGGGTAGGCGATATCTAAACCAACCGCTTGCATACGAACGTTGGTGATGTATTCAACGTATTGGCACAGAATGTCTTTGTTTAAACCAATCATCGAACCATCTTTAAACAGATATTCAGCCCACTCTTTTTCTTGTTCAGCAGCCGCTTTAAACAAATCAAAACACTCTTGCTTGCACTCTTCAGCGATTTGTAAGAAGGCGAAATCGTCTTGTCCATTACGCAGCAAGTTGATCATATGCTGTGTACCAGTCAGGTGCAAAGCTTCATCACGTGCAATCAACTTGATGATTTTGGCGTTACCTTCCATCAATTCGCGCTCTGCAAAGGCAAATGAGCAGGCGAAGCTGACATAGAAACGAATCGCTTCCAACGCATTGACTGACATCAAGCAAAGATAAAGTTTGCGTTTCAGGTCACCCAAGCTAATTTTGACGCTCTCACCATTAATCTGATGTGTTCCTTCACCAAAGCGGTGATAGTCATTAGACAGTTGGATCAGATCATCGTAATAGTGTGCAATGTCTTTTGCGCGTTTCAATATATGTTCATTTTCGACGATGTCATCAAACACAATACCCGGATCATTCACAATATTACGAATAATATGAGTGTATGAGCGTGAGTGGATTGTTTCTGAAAATGACCAGGTTTCAATCCATGTTTCCACTTCAGGAAGCGAAACCAGCGGTAGCAGTGCCACGTTAGGGCTGCGACCTTGGATTGAATCCAGTAGCGTTTGATATTTCAAGTTCGAGATGAAAATGTGTTTTTCATGATCTGGAAGCTTGTTGTAATCAATGCGATCACTCGATACGTCGACTTCTTCTGGACGCCAGAAGAACGAGAGCTGTTTTTCTATCAGTTTTTCAAAAATTTCAAACTTTTGCTGGTCGTAACGAGCCACGTTAACCGATTGGCCAAGAAACATCGGTTCTTTGAGTTGATCATTCTTTTTTTGAGAAAAAGTACTGTAAGCCATAAATGCCTCAATCCCTTTTAAGCTCCCCTGCGTGGGGAGCATTATTGAATACGTTGAGTGAAATAGAGTTAGATCTTACAACCGCCGCCCGCACAATCATCATCTTGTGCCTGTACTGCGTCTTTTTGATCATCCTTCGCGCCATCACGAGTGTTGTGATAGTACAAGGTTTTCACACCAAATTTATATGCCGTCAGCAGATCTTGCAGCAACTGTTTCATTGGTACTTTGCCACTTTCATACGCGCTGGGGTCGTAGTTGGTATTAGCGGAAATCGCTTGGTCAACAAATTTCTGCATGATGCCGACTAGGTGCAGATAGCCGTTGTTAGAACCAATATTCCACAATAACTCATAGTTCTCTTTCAAATTAATGAAATCCGGCACGACTTGTTTCAAGATGCCATCTTTTGAGGCTTTTACTGAAACATAACCGCGAGGAGGCTCAATACCGTTGGTGGCATTGGAAATTTGCGAAGAGGTTTCTGAAGGCATTAACGCTGTTAACGTTGAGTTACGTAAGCCAAATTCCATGATCTCTGCGCGCAGCGCATCCCAATCATAATGCAAAGGTTCTGCGCAAATTTGGTCGACATCTTTTTTATAGGTGTCGATAGGCAGCAAGCCTTTGGCATAATTTGTTTCATGGAATAGAGGGCATCGGCCTTGTTCTTTGGCTAACGCGACTGAAGCCTTCAACAGGTAATATTGCATCGCTTCAAAAGTGCGGTGTGTCAAACCATTTGCACTACCGTCCGAATATTTCACGCCATTTTTCGCCAGATAGTAAGCGTAGTTAATCACGCCTACACCCAATGTACGGCGATTCATGGTTGACTTATAAGCGGCAGGCAGTGGGTAATCTTGATAATCCAACAGTGCATCTAGCGCACGAACCACAAGATCAGACAACTCTTCGAAATCATCCAGAGATTGAATTGAACCTAAGTTGAATGCCGAAAGCGTACATAGCGCAATCTCACCTTCATTATCTTCAACATTAGACAGCGGTTTCGTCGGCAGTGCGATCTCCAAACAGAGATTGGATTGGCGAACAGGCGCTACAGACGCATCAAACGGGCTGTGCGTATTGCAGTGGTCAACGTTCTGGATGTAGATACGGCCAGTGGAGGCACGTTCTTGCATCAATAGGGAGAACAGTTCTACCGCTTTCACCGTCTCTTTTTTAATCGAAGTGTCATTCTCATATTGAACATACAAACGTTCGAATTCGTCTTGGTTTTCGAAGAATGCGTCATACAATCCAGGCACATCAGAAGGGGAGAATAGGGTAATATTACCGCCTTGGACTAAGCGAGAATACATCAACTTATTGAGCTGAACACCATAGTCCATATGACGAACACGGTTCTCTTCAACGCCGCGGTTATTTTTCAATACCAGTAGCGACTGCACTTCACCGTGCCACAAAGGGTAGAAGACAGTGGCTGCGCCACCACGTACACCACCTTGAGAACAGCACTTCACTGCGGTTTGGAAATATTTATAAAAAGGAATACAACCCGTGTGGAATGCTTCACCACCGCGAATTTCCGAGCCTAATGCACGAATGCGGCCCGCGTTAATACCAATACCCGCACGCTGTGATACATAACGCACGATAGAGCTTGCTGTGGCATTGATTGAATCTAAGCTGTCACCACATTCAATCAACACACATGAGCTAAATTGACGGGTAGGCGTGCGCACGCCCGACATGATTGGCGTTGGCAGCGAGATTTTGAACATTGATGTTGCGTCGTAAAAACGCTTAATGTAATCGAGACGGTTTTCTTTTGGATATTTCGCGAATAAGCAAGCGGCAACCAAAATGTAGAGGAACTGGGCACTCTCATAAATTTGTTTCGTCACACGGTTTTGCACGAAGTACTTACCTTCAAGCTGTTTTACCGCGGCGTAAGAAAAATTAAGGTCACGTGCGTGATCGATATAAGTGTCGAGTTCTTCAAATTCTGCGCGAGTATAATCTTCGATAAGGTGCTTATCGTATTTGCCCATTTCAACCAAACGAGAGACATGGTTGTACAAAGTGGGTGGCTCGTATTGTCCGTAGGCTTTTTTACGCAAATGGAACACCGAAAGACGAGCAGCTAGATATTGGTAATCTGGCGTCTCTTCTGAAATCAAATCGGCAGCGGATTTGATGATAGTCTCATGGATGTCAGAGGTCGTAATACCATCGTAAAACTGAATGTGAGCTTTCAGTTCTACTTGTGATACAGAGACATTGTGCAGGTCTTCCGCAGCCCACGCGATTACACGGTGGATTTTTTCAAGATCAATTGTTTCTTTGCGTCCATCACGCTTGGTGACAGTAAGTTTTTGGTTCATTCTGCTTCATTTCCCTAACAAAACTGATTAAGGCCGTATTTTTGTAGAATTGTTGTAAATTTCATCGCGGCTTTGTGATCTGAATTTATCTATATATTGTAGTGCAAACACAACATATAGGGGTTCTTTGCTTTGCGAGTTACAAGATAGTGCTATCTGAAGCTCATTTCAAGTTACAGATCTGGGACAGCTTGTGGATAACTAGCAAAAATAAAAAAAACAGTTAGTACCCACTTACTGATGATCAAAGAGCCGATTTGATTGTAGAAAATTACCGTTTTGAGTTTGGTTTAGATGTAACCACAATCAAAAAAAAACTTCTTGATCTTTGAGGAAAAAAGGGAGCGATTTTCGATGTGGTTAAAATGGAATCTAGAGCACAAAAAACAGCCTAGAAACCGAGAAAAAATGTGCTATTCGGCTTAATTTTTAACGTGAGCAATACGCTATCGATAATGGCATATTAGATGACCACTGACTTTAAAAAAGCTGAGTATGAACGATGTAATTGACATCAACATTGCGCCCTAAACGGTAAGTATCGGTTAACGGGTTATAAAGTAGGCCTGTTATTCCTTGCTCTTGCAGGTTTGTTTTATCAATCATCTTAATCAGTTCCGATGGGCGGATGAATTTTTCATGATCATGTGTGCCTTCTGGAACAATGCGTAGCAACTTTTCTGCGCCCACGATGGCAAACAGGTAAGACTTAAAATTACGATTGAGTGTAGAAAAGAAAACATGACCGCCGGGTTTGACCAACGCAGAGCAGGCTTGAACAACGGACAATGGGTCTGGAACATGCTCAAGCATTTCCATGCAGGTGACAACATCATATGTGTGTGGGTTGTCAGCGGCGTGGTCTTCAATCGTACTTTGAATATAAGTGAGCTTTGTTCCGGTTTCTAAAGCATGTAAACGAGCGACTTCAAGCGGTTCTTTGCCCATGTCTAAGCCAGTCACTTGCGCACCTTCTCGCGCCATGCTTTCGGCTAAAATTCCGCCACCACATCCAACATCGAGCACCTTCTTGCCAAATAGGCCGTTGGCATTGACCAACACATAGTTCAATCTTAACGGGTTAATTTGATGCAGTGGCTTAAATTCACCATCCAGATCCCACCAGCGTGACGCCATCTCTTCAAACTTTTTAATTTCATTAAGATCAACGTTTTGTGCTTTAGTCATGTTAGATTCGCTCTTGCTGTCAAAATAGGCATCTTTAGTTGTGTGGGGTATTATAACCAGTTGATTATCACAGGCTACAGGTTATCTTTATTTCATTAATTTTTGGCTAAAATTTGGCCATTAATCAGCCGGGTATGGAATGAATGTGCAATTTCTCGGCACTTGATACACAACAAAGGTCACAACCTGATAAAAGGAAAGGGAAAGGGATGCCGAAGTAGTGAATTATGTGTTATATTTTTCGGCCTTGTACGTATCGAATATACGATCAAAAGATAGAGGGATAATGGCTCTATGAGCGATCTAGCTAGAGAGATCACGCCCGTAAACATTGAAGATGAGCTAAGAGGTTCATACCTAGACTACGCGATGTCCGTTATCGTGGGTCGTGCTCTTCCAGATGTGCGTGATGGCCTAAAACCAGTACACCGTCGCGTTCTATTCGCGATGAATGTGCTTGGTAACGATTGGAATAAACCATATAAAAAATCTGCCCGTGTTGTGGGCGATGTGATTGGTAAATATCACCCGCATGGTGATAGTGCTGTATACGATACGATTGTTCGTATGGCGCAGCCGTTCTCATTGCGTTACATGTTGGTCGATGGCCAAGGTAACTTTGGCTCGATCGATGGTGACTCTGCGGCAGCAATGCGTTACACCGAAGTACGCATGTCAAAAATTGCCCACGAACTGCTTGCCGATCTCGACAAAGAAACGGTCGATTATGTACCGAACTATGACGGTACAGAACAGATCCCTGCGGTTCTTCCTACGAAAATTCCTAACCTACTGGTGAATGGCTCATCTGGTATTGCAGTAGGTATGGCAACCAACATTCCACCCCATAACCTAACGGAAGTGGTTGAGGGTTGCTTGGCCTATATAAATAATGAAGACATCACCATTGATGAGTTGATGGACTACATTCCGGGCCCAGATTTCCCAACAGCAGCATTAATCAGTGGCCGCAAAGGAATTATCGACGCTTATAAAACAGGGCGCGGTAAAGTCTACATGCGCTCTAAAGCGGATATCGAAGTCGAGAAGAATGGTAAAGAAACCATTATCGTCAGAGAAATTCCTTATCAAGTGAACAAGGCACGCTTGATTGAAAAAATTGCTGATTTGGTTAAAGAGAAAAAAGTCGAAGGCATCAGTGCACTGCGTGATGAGTCTGATAAAGACGGCATGCGTATTGTTATCGAATGTAAACGTGATGCGGTTGGTGAAGTAGTTCTGAACAACCTCTACGCTCAAACACAGTTACAAACGACATTCGGCATCAACATGGTTGCGCTGGATAATGGTCAACCTAAGCTATTCAACTTGAAAGAAATGTTGAAATGCTTTGTTGATCACCGCCGTGAAGTGGTGACGCGTCGTACTATTTTTGAACTGCGTAAAGCTCGTGATCGTGCCCACATTCTAGAAGCACTTGCTCTCGCGTTAGCCAACATTGATGAAATCATCGAATTGATTCGCCGCGCAGCAACGCCAGCAGAAGCAAAAGAAGGCTTGATTGCTCGTGGTTGGGATCTTGGCAACGTAGCGTCAATGCTTGAACGTGCTGGAACCGATGCTGCTCGTCCTGAATGGCTTGAACCAGAATACGGTATCCGTGATGGCAAATATTTCTTAACTGAGCAACAAGCCCAAGCAATTCTTGAACTTCGTCTGCACAGATTGACAGGTTTAGAGCACGAAAAAATTCTTGATGAGTACAAAGCTCTTCTGGAAGAAATCGCTGAACTGATGCATATCCTTGCCAGCACTGAACGTTTGATGGAAGTGATCCGCGAAGAGCTTGAAACTGTTCGTGATGCTTTTGGTGACGCACGACGCACTGAAATTACCGCGGCAACTCACGATATCGACATGGAAGAGCTGATTGCTCGTGAAGATGTGGTCGTTACACTTTCTCATGCAGGTTATGTGAAATACCAGATCCTCAGCGATTACGAAGCACAACGCCGTGGTGGTAAAGGTAAGAGCGCGACGAAGATGAAAGAAGAAGACTACATTGAGCGTCTTCTTGTGGCGAATACTCATGACCATATTCTTTGCTTCTCGACTCGTGGTAAGACATACCGTTTGAAAGTCTATCAATTACCGCTAGCGAGCCGTACAGCGCGTGGTAAACCTATCGTTAACATTCTTCCTCTGGAAGAAGGGGAACGTATTACTGCGATTTTGCCAGTCACTGAGTTTAGTGATGATAAGTTTATCTTTATGGCGACCGGTGACGGTACAGTGAAGAAAACATCACTTTCAAGCTTTGCCAACGTGCGTTCTAACGGTTTGATCGCGGTTAACTTGCGTGAAGATGACTCTTTGATTGGTGTGGACATTACCGATGGCAACAGTGAAATTATGCTGTTTTCTAAATTTGGTAAAGTGGTTCGCTTTAAAGAATCAGAAGAAACGCCAGTATTGGATGAAAATGGTCAGCCTGTTCTTGATGAACATGGCCAGCCAGAAATTAAGTTCAAAGGTGTTCGCGCCATGGGACGCACAGCGTCCGGTGTTCGTGGTATGAAGCTAGCAGAAGGCGACCAAGTGGTATCGCTGATTGTTCCTTCAAATGACGGTGACATCTTAACAGTGACACAAAACGGCTATGGTAAACGTACAACCTTAGGGGAATACCCAACTAAAGGTCGTGCAACTCAAGGCGTTGTTTCAATCAAGGTGTCTGAGCGTAATGGTCAAGTTGTCGGCGCAGTGCAAACTGAAGAAGGCGATGAGTTCATGATGATCACCGATGCCGGTACGCTCGTTCGTACTCGCGTCGCGGAAGTGAGCCAAGTGGGACGCAATACTCAAGGTGTGACCTTGATTCGCACCGCTGAAGATGAAAACGTCGTAGGTTTACAACGTATTGAAGAAATTGAAGATGTTGAGTTACCAGAAGGTGAGGAATTGCCAGAGGGTGAATCGAGCGTTGCAATTTTAGAAGTACAAAGTGACGCAGAAGAGGCTGACTCTGAACCGAGCAGCGATTCTGAAGACGAGTAATCGTTTCACATATCCACCTTTATTCTAAGGTGATAAAGAATAAAAGCCGGAGCATTGATTGCTTCGGCTTTTTACTTCTAGCGAGCAGCCCATCCAACAAGTGAAGGATTTCCATTCAGCGTTGAAATCGTGGTGGTCTTTTTGAAAAGATCATCTGTGCCACAAATACGGCTGACTCCACATCTCTCATTCAACCTAAAATTGCCTATACTTAGCTATTGAGTTAACGTCATAAAAGTCATTAATTTAATTTTAAACGTTCTAGAAAAGATAACTTTTTAATAAATAAGAAACTATTCATTGGTTAAGATCTGTCCCCATAACATAATGGCGCTACAACTAAAAAGGATATAAAAGATGTTTGCTAATCGGTTTACCTTACAATCGCGATTAATTTTTGCGGTGTTATTACCTTGCGTTGCGTTGATTATTGTTGGAATGGCGAGCTTCAATAGCATGTCGACGATTCAACGACAGGCAGAACAGCTCTATCTCAATACGGCCGCGCCAATGCGTTCAATGGCTGAAGTTGCCTCTCGAATTCCCCGTATGCGGGTTGGTATCGATATGATGTTACTTCAAGAGACGTCGTTAAGAGATAAAAAGGGTGTCCTCACACGCGTGAAAGAGACACGTGACGAAGATATCCCTGAAATGAGGCAGTCTGTCGAGCACGCAGTTCAGTCACAAGTGGATCCAGAACAGCGTAGACAAGTTCAGCAACTGTTGACTGACTTTGAAAAAATGGTCAGTACTCAACTTAATCCTATGTTGGCGGCATTTGAAAAGGGCGATCTAGATACGGCGCGCAACATATACCGAGATCAATATGCGGTTACCTATGGTGAACTGCGTAAAAAAGCCAATGTGATCCTCGATTCGCTACTAGAGCAGGCCAAACAGCAAAACGTCAATAGCCAAAAGAGTTATGCCCAAGGGCGAAATCACATGTTTATCATTATTGGTATTGGCGTGCTAATTTCGTTTGTCACTTCATTCTTTATTGTTATCGGCCTAAAAACGAGAGTGGCCAGCCTACAAAAATCGATTGCTTTGGCCGCTGAAAACATGGCGCTAGATGCTCGCATTGATTTAGGTGGTCAAGATGAGTTATCGAAAATTAGCGACAGTTTTAACGACTTCATTGAGAAAGTACATGTAGCGATCAAGCAAGTGGCTTCGAGTTCTTATGAATTAGCGAATACGGCTAACCAAGTTTCAGCTCGGGCACTATTAACCAAAAACAACTGCACTTCGCAACGTGATAGAACAGTTCAAGTGGCCACTGCCATTCATGAACTAGGTGCAACGGTAGGCGAAATTGCAAACAACGCAGCTCAAGCTGCCGACGTTGCGAAACAGGCCACTCATCAGGCGGAAAATGGCACCACTGTAGTAGAGAAAGCACAAGTGCAAATTGCAGATTTGATCACTGAATTAGAGCAAGCTGCACAAGTCGTAGGCTCTTTGGCTGGTCAAGTGGTTAACATCAGCTCGATACTTGAGACTATTCGTAGCATTTCCGAGCAAACGAACTTACTTGCATTGAACGCAGCGATTGAGGCGGCGCGAGCGGGAGAGCAAGGTCGAGGCTTTGCGGTCGTTGCCGATGAGGTGCGAAATTTAGCAAGCCGTTCTGCTGCATCAACCGAAGAAATTCAAAGAGTCATTAATAACTTACAAGAAGAATCGAAACGGGCGGTTGGGGCGATGTCCCAAGGCCGAGAGCAGAGTTTGTTGGTGGTTGAACAAGCTGAAAATGCCAATAGTTCGCTAAAACAGATCCGCGTTTATATAGAGAATATTAGTGATCAGAACATTCAAGTGGCGACGGCAACGGAAGAGCAATCAAGTGTGGTCAGTGAAATCAACCGCACCGTTGAAGATATTAATCATCTCACCATGGAAACAACAACAGTGGCTGAGGAGCTCACCGTTAGTAGCGAACATTTGAAAAAAGTTTCCAAGCAACTCGATAGCCTAGTGAACAATTTTAAATTGTAATTTTGATACTTTAGGCTTAGATATTAGAAATGTGATAACTATTCCATAACTTAACACGACATAAGACATGTCTATGAAAAATGGTATTATTTTTGAGAATTTTAGTATTTTTATAGGAATCGGTTGTGGACCCTGTGATATCGCAATTAAAGAAGGATTTTTATGCGCAGATTCGCTCTCTCAAAGACGGTCCGACATCTGAATCTCAAACGACCTTAGCACTGCTCACAGAAGAAGAGTTGCAACAACTCGAACAAATGTGGGTTGAACTGGCGGTTTGGAAGCAGTCGCAGAATATCTAACTGCCCACAAATCGATTAGCGCAAATTTTCGTAATAATCCCAAATAAAAAGCCAGCAGAACAGATGCTGGCTTTTTTTGTTTATCACGTCGGCTGTTAATTATACGCGCGTGCGATACGTCCAAGTGATGACAGTTGATAATGTTCAGCGTATGCGGGGATGAAGATTGAGTGACCTTTTTTCACGGTTAGAGACTCACCATTGTCATGGGTTAAGGTCGCATCAGCATCAATGGCAAAGATAATTTCGGCACTGTTGATTTTCACGTTAACTTGCGCGGCATTGAGGTAAATCGCAAACTTAAAATCGCGGACTGGGACAGGGAACAATAATGCTCCATTTTCTTCGATTGGTTTCAATAACAGGCTTGAAGCGGGTTTTTCTTCAAATAGCGTGCATGATGCGAGCTCTTCAATATCCATGTGTTTGGGTGTTAGGCCAGCGCGCAACACGTTGTCTGAATTGGCCATGATTTCAAGCCCGGTACCTTTCAAGTAGGCGTGTGGCGTTCTGGCGTCTAAAAACATGGCCTCACCCGGAGCTAAAGTGAGTACATTGAGCATTAATGGAGAAAATAGACCGATATCACCGGGGTACTGTTGTGCCAGCTCTAAAATGAGCTCAAAAAGATCATCATCTGAATGATGATGGGCATACGCTAATAATGCATTCACCGCATGTTCTTTTTGCTCGCCAGTTAATGATAGCAATGCACTAAAAAAGGTTTTTAAACCTTGTGATGTTGGGTTGTGTGCAAAAGCATCGACCAGGGTTGAAATCGCATTGATATTCAGCGTTTGAAATTGTTCAACAATCTCTGTGATTGGGCGAAACCCATTCATCGCTTGATAAGGGGTAAGGGCGTAAACCAATTCCGGCTTGTGGTTAGGATCTTTATAGTTGCGATGTCCGGCATTGAGTGGGATCCCCGCTTGGTTTTCTTTCTCAAAGCCAATTTCCGCTTCTTGCTTACTTGGGTGAACTTGAATCGAAAGGGCGTTCGCTGCGGCAAGTACTTTGAAAAGATAAGGTAACTCACCAAAGGTTGTTGCAGTAGCAGCAGAAAGAAACGCTGTTTTATCTTGGTTGATCATCTCAAGCAACGAAACAGGTTCTCCATTCACATGAATTTGTGAACATCCATTTGGGTGTGCTCCCATCCAAATTTCTGCTTGTGGAACGTTGTTTGGGTTAGCAATATCAAACAAGTGCTGAATCGAAGTCGTGCTTCCCCACGCATAGTTTTGGATGACATTGTCCATCAAAAAGAAAGGTTGTTTGTTATTGGTCATAGTACATCTCACAAAAAATCAAAATAAAAACAAAGTAGCAGTACACAGAGTAAGAGAAATAAAAAACTCCCGAGTTAAAGCGGGAGTACAACATAAAGTCAGAAGCTCAGCGTTGATGAACATTAAGCACTCTCGGGGGAGAGTGCTTGATCATTAAGCCGTTGCTTGTTGTAATTTCGCTTGGCGCATTTTTTTCAGAGTGATACAAACAACACCTGTCACTACAGCACCGGTTGCCATGCAAAGCAAAGCTAGCAAAGGCTTATTCATGGCACCGAGCAATGCTACTACAGGACCGCCGTGGGCAACACTGTTTGTAATGCCAAAAGTGAACGCCATAACCGCTGCAACCATCGACCCCAAGATGTTTGCTGGAATGACTGACATCGGATCTTGCGCGGCAAATGGAATCGCCCCTTCAGAGATACCAACCAAGCCCATTGCACCGGAAGCTTTACCTGCTTCAATTTCAGAGGCTTCAAACAAGTTCAGTTTACGGCCCAGTACGGTTGCTAAAGCCATACCGAGTGGCGCGACTGGAATGGCACACGCCATTGCACCCATAAATTGAGTTTGACCGCTGGCAATCATACCAACAGAGAAGAGGAATGCCACTTTGTTAAATGGGCCACCCATATCAAAGCCAGCCATGCCGCCGAGCACAATACCGAGCAGTATCACGTTACCTGAGCTCATGCTCGTAAGTAGTGCGGTTAAGCCATCCATCAAGCTTGCAATCGGCGCGCCGATAACAAAAATAAAGAGCCCAGAGATAAAGAGTGAGCCTGCGATGGGTGCAATCATGATTGGCACAAGTGGTTGAATAAACTTGTGAAAATGGATGCTTGTTAACCATTTGATGAAATAACCGACTAAAAGGCCTGCAATAATGGCACCGATAAAACCTGTACCTGCATCTGCGCCGTAGAATGACCCGTTGTTAGCGATCCAACCACCAATTAAGCCAGGAGTCAGAGCGGGGCGATCGGCGATCGCATACGCGATGTAACCTGCAAGAATGGGGATCATCAACGTAAAAGCAACCACACCGACGTTCAGCACTTGGTTCCACATGCTGCCGTCAGGAATGGCCATACCAGCTTCGGTTGGCTCGCCGCCAATAGCGAGTGCTAAAGCAATCAACAAACCGCCAGTAACAACGAATGGGATCATATGCGATACACCATTCATCAAATAGCGGTATAAATCGGAGCGAGCTTGCGCCGCTTTGCCTTTCCCATCTAAAGTCTTGGCACTGGCATCGGCTTGATATTTTGGTGCGCTGAGGGCTTTTTCAATCAACCCTTTTGCATCACGAATCGGCGCTTTAACGCCCGTTTCAATCAGTTTTTTACCCGCAAAGCGCACCATGTCAACTTGCTTGTCGCAAGCCACGATGATCGCATCAGCTTTAGCGATCTCTTCATCCGTTGGGCTGTTTTTCACCCCAATCGAACCGTTGGTTTCGACTTTAATTTGATAACCCATCGCGGCGGCCCCTTTTTCCAGCGCTTCAGCGGCAAGATAAGTGTGTGCAACACCGGCTGGGCAGCCCGTTACGCCAATCAAAAAGCCTTTATTGGCTTCAACATCGGTTGCTTTTTCTGTTTTTTGTAGCAACAAATCTAGCGCTGCTTGCTCTGTTTTTGCGTCTAAGAAACGTTGGATGAACCCTTCTTCAATAAGCTTGGAAGAGAGCTCTGCCAGCACTTCAATATGATGATTTGAACCACCATCAGGCGAGGCTATCATGAAAAATAATTTAGAAGGCAAGCCATCTTCCGCGCCATATTCGATACCGCTTTTGCTGATGCCTATCACAACTGCAGGCGAGATAACGGCGGAACTTTTGGCATGAGGCAGCGCGACACCATCTTCAAATCCAGTGTTACCAAGCTCTTCACGAGCATAGATATCGGCTAAAAACTGCGATTTATCGCTGATGCGTCCTTGTTCTAACAGTACATCGACCAGCTCTGAGAAAACGCCATCTTTTGATGTTGCTTTCAAATCAAGCCGGATCAAGTTCTCATTAATGAGTTGAGTGATCATGTTTCGTCCCCTATATGGTTTTTATCCCCTTCGCACTTAGAACTGAGCCATGTTGGCTGCAACTTCAAACTGTTTGGGGATATTGTTATTGCGCACCGCGCTTTTTGTTGGAGATATTGTGAGCGCCTCGGGTGAACAGTGGTAGTGTACGAAACTGGCATTTACTGGATTATTGTAACCTGTGGCTGCAAACGTGATCAGGCTCTTATTTTGGTTTTAGGGTGATAATTTTAATTTATGATTAATTTTTTATTTTAATTCAATTGGATAAATTGATTATTTTGCTTTTTCGATCGGAGTTATCGAATGCGTAATGATTGGTGATTCATGAGGTGTTGGATTATAGTTGCCTCATTTATTGATGGGTATAGGGTGAGTTTTGTGATCCCAGTATTTAAAAATGTGATTGAAGTGCTGCTCTCGGAGCGAGAAAGTTTTAATCGAATATGGTTTGCTGGGGATAAAATAACACCGCCAGCGTTCAGTTACCAAGTCAATTTCCCTCGTCTAGAATTGGTTTTAAGCGGCGTGTATAGCAACGAAATCGAAGAGATTGAACACGGTATTAGTAAGGTCAACATCTTATCTGGTGATGCGCTTTATATACCCCCGAACTGCTGGAATAAACCCGATTGGCAAGAGAGCTGTTCGGTCTTGAGTTTGCTATTTGGCCGTCGTCAAATGGGGTTTAGTTTGGTCAGTAAACACAAAGGCGAGAGTGGTTTTTATGATGTTCAGAAACACAGTATCCCAACGCGTACTGGGCACGCGATTGATCACATGCTCGAAGGGCTAAATGCACTAGCACGTGAGCCTCAGAAAAGCCCAATGGACGAACATTTGTTGTTGGCTCTGTTGAGTTACAGCGCCACAATGCTTGATCAACCGACCGCTTCTCCTAAAAAGCGCAGTGAAGATTTATATCAAGGTATCTGCATCTATATCCAAGAAAATTTTCATCGCAATATTTGCCGTGACAGCATCGCACAGCGGTTTAATATCTCTGCCAACCATTTATCGCGCATGTTTCGCCAACAAGGACACATGACTCTTGCTGATTACATCACTTGGGTAAGAATTGAACGGGCAAAATTTATGTTGAAGAAATACACCTTTCGTTTAGCCGAAGTGGCCACGCGCTGTGGATTTCAAGATGTGAATTATTTTTTCCGCGTATTTAAAAGCAAAGCGGGTATGACTCCATCTGAATATCGAACTCTGTCGCAATAAAGCTATTCATTTTGTATTGGGTCGCACGGCTTAGCCATCACGTGCAGCAAAATGGCTTTAAGGGTTTCTTCTCTTTTTGCCGTAAGTAGCCATTGACGATGTTCCTCTTCCAGCAACCAACGAGTTAACTGCGTGACCAGTTTAATTACGGTTCGCGGCGCTGATGTCGGCAGTAATAAGGTGATGATCAGCGACACATCGCCGGATTTTTCTGACCATGATAGCGGGTTTGCTAACCAGTGAACCGCCAGTGTTGGCTGGGCAACTCGTGCGTGAATGATATGGGGTAGCGCTATTCCACGGCCAATAATGGTCGGGGAGATGGCTTCTCTTTTTTCCAGCGCATGCAAAATATCATGACAATGCGTGGGAATGATCTGCTTAGCAATCGTGTCGAGTGCCTCTGATTTGCTAACCACTGAGCCTAATGTGGCGTAATGCCACTGTAGCGAAAAGGGCAGTTTAAAAGCAGAGTGGGTGGCAAACGCCAATTCCGCTTTGGCATTTTGTTTGTGTGATGTTGAAATAAGCAGTGTGTGCTCGCGCAAATACTCTGTCATCACCATGCAGGCCAACTCGGCGTCGAGCCCTTCAATGGCAATTTGGCATACATCTCCGGGGTTTGAACCAAGGCTTAACACTTGCAGTGTATGGTTAAGCATTGCCTTGTTGTCACGCGTGATGTTAAACAGCACCACCACCGAGCGAAAATGGCGGTTGAGATCTTTCAATTCATTTAATTGCCAGCTGACTAGACCGCCTGCTTTTAAAACAAAAGTGATGCGCGTTGTGATCATCGGCGGTTACAAATGACGATCTAAAACAGATTGAACGTTCGTTAACACTTCTTCAATGGACACCTGAACCGTTTTGCAACCAACAAAACGTTCACGCTGTTCAATGTCGATATCTGAAGCGATGAGGATCAGATCCGCGTTGACAATATCTGCCACTGTCAGTGGGTTCTCGACACCCATTGCTCCTTGGGTTTCGACTTTAATTGAGATATTACGCTTATTCGCTTCTTTTTTGAGTGCGTCTGCGGCCATATAGGTGTGCGCGATGCCTGTTGGACAAGCGGTTACTGCGATAATTTTCATAACGAAAGATAATAAAGAAATGATGAGTGAGTATAAGGATGATGAAAGCGTGACTCAACCTAAGTTTACGCTAAGCCAGCACCCTAATGGCTGTAGCACTCAGGCTACTCGGCTTTGCACATAAACTTTGCACTGGCCGTAGAATAGGGAAGCCCATCATAAAAAATGGTGCTGCACAGATAGTAAATGTGACGTTTTTGTTTGATAAGATGCGCTTCGACTTGCAACGGTACATTCAGTGGAATAGGGTGCAGATAACGTACGTTTAGCTCTGCCGTCATCGCATAAATGCACTGTGCAAACAGACAATACGTCATGGCAGCGTCATGTAAGGTGCTGATAAGTCCACCCTGCATGACCCCTTGATAGCCTTGCATCTTTTCTGTTGCTACAATCTGTGCGCATACTCTCCCCGTTTCTGTTTGGTTAAATTGCAGTGTGTGCGTTTCAGAAAAGAACGGGGCACAACACACCGCGCAGTGGCAATGTTGTAGGGGAGGCTGAATGTTCATAAGTTCACCAAACTGGTTTAAATGATTAGGAGAAGAAAATGGCAAGACCCAAAAAAATTCGTCGTGTTTGTGGTCAAGCGGCGTATGCGTGCTTCAAACCCAACGGTGTCAAATTATCTGAATTGAACACAGTAGATTTACTGCCAGAAGAACTTGAAGCGTTGCGTTTGGCTGATAAAGAGGGGCTTAGCCAATTGCAAGCGGCCACGCAGATGGGCATATCGCGACAAACCTTTGGTAATATCGTTAACCAAGCAAGAGCGAAAGTCGCGACTTGCTTGGTGGAAGGTCATGCGCTGATGTTGGTTGAGCGCTAACGCTCGTGATCAGGTTCTTGAATTTGATACAACACCTTCTGATGCTCATCACAAACGTCTACGCAGTTACATTCTCTTTCAATATCGATATTTGCTAATCCACCACAACTGCCTTGCAGCGAGCGGCGGCGAAACAAAACACCGATCGCCATCAAGACAATAATGCCAATAAAAAACGCAAAGGTTATAACATAAGTCATTATTTTCCCTCGACAATCGCTTTTACTTTCAGCACTTTCTTCAACGCTTCTATGGTAGTTGGTGACAGCATTCTGGGTGCCAGTTCGTTATGTTTATCCACTTTCTTCGATCCACATTGACTAGCACAACGTTTCTTCGATTTATTGGCTGAAGGCTTGCCAAAAGAGACGTCGGTGACGGGCAGAAGATGGTTTGGATGAAGTGATGTTAATTGGCTGCCTCTTGGTGCGTAATATACCTCAATCTTCTTTTCTAAAATTGCTGCTAACATATTTTGTCCGATATTGCGGACGATAACAGCGTCCACTCTATTCTCTCTTAGCAGTGCAAGTAGCTGTTTTTTGTGGCCACAACTGCCCTCGGTTTTAGTAACGTCAATACGTTGGCTAGTGGCGGTGGTATCGTCCACAATCATCAATTGAGGCGCTTTGGCAAAGTGATTAAAAGGCGAGTTTTGATCACAAGGGATGGCATAAATCATCATGGCTCCTAAAGTTTATCGGGTTCTTGTATTTAAAATACACCTTATTATGGGCATATGCCAATAATAAAAATGACAATTTAAGAGTTCATTAATTAAAAGTCGTGGTGCTGTTTGGTAAATCGAGACCCGATATGGCGTAAAAATACGCGAATAAATTGCAGGCGTATGTAACAAGCCTCACCTACACTTTGTGAGCAGTCAAATGAAAATTAAATCTATTGCATATTGGAAACTCGCAAGTGTAAACGTTAACACTTGGTGTTTTGAGAGGTATGATCTCTTTCGTGGTGGATCGCACTTTTAAAAAGAGAAATAGGTCTCGATGTTACATTGCGTTACGTATGATTACTTAGTTTTGTAATAGTTATCAAACTATTCACAAGAAACTGCATGAAAATGCGATTTCAAAACTGAAATTTTAACTGGTTCACATTAATTGTTTGTTTTACTACTATACTTTGAAAGGTAAACGTTTTCACTGCTGTTTCTCAGAGTTAACGTTTCTCCCCCTACACAACGTAATAACAACACTAACAAATAGGACTTGTTCAATGAGAAAGTTAACTACTTTAGCCATGCTTGCGGCTGGTATGAGTTTCGGCACTCAAGTCATGGCTGACACAACGATCGGTGTGACCGTTTATAAGTACGATGATAACTTTATGTCAGTTGTTCGCCAAGCGATTGAAAAACAGGCAAATAATGACGGCAACACCAAGGTTTTGATGAATGACTCACAAAACAGCCAATCAATGCAAAATGACCAAGTGGATGTCATGTTGGCTCGTGGCGTGAAAGCACTGGCGATCAACCTTGTCGACCCTGCAGCTGCACCAAGTATTATTCAAAAAGCGAAAATGGATGATGTTCCTATCGTTTTTTACAACAAAGAACCGAGTGCTAAAGCGCTCGCTTCATATGACAAAGCCTATTATGTGGGTACAGATTCAAAAGAGTCGGGCATCATCCAAGGCGATCTCATTGCACAACACTGGAAAGCCAATCCTGCTTGGGATAAAAACGGTGACGGTGTACTGCAATATGTAATGCTGAAAGGCGAACCAGGTCACCCAGATGCGGAAGCTCGTACTTCTTATTCTGTGAAAACCATTAACGAAAATGGCATCAAAACAGAAGAGCTACACATGGATACTGGTATGTGGGATACCGCCATGGCAAAAGATAAAATGGATGCTTGGTTATCTGGCCCCAACGGCAGCAAAATCGAAGTTGTGATTGCCAATAATGATGGTATGGCGATGGGTGCGATTGAAGCGTTACGTGGTGCGGGTACGAAAGTACCAGTATTCGGTGTTGATGCGTTAGCAGAAGCATTAGCATTAGTTAAATCTGGCGACATGGCAGGCACTGTGCTTAATGATGCAGATTCACAAGCCAAAGCGACATTTGAACTTGCACGTAATTTAGCCAACGGCAAAGCTGCAACCGAAGGCACTCAATGGGAAATGGCCAATAAGATTGTTCGTGTTCCTTATGTTGGTGTGGATAAATCGACACTCGAGTAACCTAAAGTTCAAGGGGGAAGTCATTCCCCCTTTACTCCCTAACTTATAGGGTGTTTATACAATCAATAATAAAT
>NZ_CAWNHY010000251.1:0-22462 GCF_963874335.1 Vibrio sp. V10_P2A27P122
CGTCAGTTTATTTACCGAAAACAACGTGATGGATTTATGCAATCTTTGATTTCACGCAATAAAATAGAGGGTTAGCGCGTGTATTATTCGCCTGTTAATAAAAATATTTCTCATTACCACTACCATTGAGAGCAAGATAGATGAAATTATCTCAATTAAATGAAGGGGATAGCGCGAGCATTGTCGCGTTCAATCAACTTCCAAATGACATTCGTAAAAAATTGATGGTGATGGGCTTGCTGCCTCTAACTACTGTTACGTTAATCAGAAGAGCTCCTATGGGAGATCCACTTCAACTTGAAGTGAGAGGCGTCTCTTTAGCGGTACGTGAAAATATAGCCGCTTGTATTGAAGTGGAGAGAGCGTAGTGCGATATCAAATTCTAACCGTTGGTAACCCTAATAGTGGCAAAACAACGTTATTTAATGGGCTGACTGGTTCTAAGCAACAAGTCGGTAACTGGGCTGGTGTTACAGTTGAGAAAAAAACGGGTCGCTACACTCATTCTGGAGATGAATTCATACTAACGGATTTGCCGGGCATCTACGCACTTGACAGCGGGAATGACAGTAACAGCATTGACGAATCCATTGCCTCTAGAGCGGTTCTTACACATCCTGCTGATTTAATCATTAACGTTGTGGACGTGACGTGTTTGGAGCGCAGTCTCTATATGACGCTTCAATTGAGAGAGCTCGGGCGTCCAATGATTGTGGTTTTGAATAAAATGGACGCTTTAAAAAGAGAGCGTCAAAGCCTAGACATTCAACAACTTGAGAAAGTTCTAGGTTGCCCCGTTTTTATGCTTTCGGCTACCAGTAAAGAGCAGGTGAGTCGATTCAAAGAAAAGCTGCATAAAGTACTGCTGCAAGGCGTAGCTCTTAAAGAACTGCTATTGGATTACGGTAGTGCATTTGAACAATCGATCGGAAAATTAACCACTATTTTTCAACATAAGCAAGTGGCACCTCGCGCATTGGCTATTCGTGCTTTAGAAAATGATCTTTTGGTGATTAATGGATTACCAGAAGTGCAGCGTGAGCTTATCCAGAAAGAGCAATTGCAAAGTGGTTTGGATATTGATCTGCATGTCGCTGATACCAAATACACATTTTTGCATGAACAGTGCCAGCAGATCCGCAAAACCGAAGGGAAACTAAGCCACAGTTTTACACAAAAAGCAGATAAGCTGATTTTAAATAAATGGGTGGGTGTACCGTTTTTCTTTGTGGTTATGTACTTAATGTTTATGTTCTCGATCAATATTGGGAGCGCTTTCATTGATTTCTTCGACATTGGCGTCGGGGCGTTATTGGTTGATGGCGGGCACTACTTACTGGATGATCATTTGCCTATTTGGCTAGTGACATTATTAGCCGATGGCCTTGGCGGAGGTATTCAAACCGTCGCCACATTTATCCCAGTTATCGCTTGTTTGTACTTATTTTTAGCTGTACTCGAAAGTTCTGGCTATATGTCTCGTGCGGCTTTTGTTTTAGATAAAGTGATGCAGAAGATAGGCCTACCGGGTAAAGCGTTTGTTCCGCTTGTTTTAGGATTTGGTTGTAACGTTCCCGCGATTATGGCGACCCGAACTCTAGATCAAGAACGTGAACGTAAATTAGCGGCATCGATGGCACCCTTTATGTCATGTGGTGCACGTTTGCCCGTGTATGCGCTATTTGCTGCGGCGTTTTTCCCTGAAAGCGGTCAAAATGTAGTTTTTGCTCTTTATTTGTTGGGCATTTTAGCCGCAGTGTTCACTGGTTTGGTTTTGAAGCATACGCTCTATCCGGGTTCAAGCGACAGCCTAGTGATGGAGATGCCAGATTACGAGATCCCAACGCTACAAAACATCATGATCAAAACATGGCAGAAATTAAAACGTTTTGTTCTCGGTGCAGGGAAAACGATTGTCATCGTTGTTATGATCTTAAGCTTCCTCAATTCAGTTGGTACTGATGGCAGCTTTGGTAATGAAGATAGTGACAACTCCGTGTTATCAAAAGTGGCTCAAGTGGTTACGCCGGTATTTGCTCCTATTGGTATCAATCAAGATAACTGGCCAGCGACAGTGGGTATCATCACGGGTATTTTTGCAAAAGAAGCGGTAGTCGGAACATTAAACAATTTGTATACCTCTGCTGAAGGTGATGAAAGTGAATATGATCTAATGGCGAGCCTACAAGAAGCGGTTATGTCTATTCCAGAAAACCTAACGGGATTAAGCTTCTCTGATCCGCTCGGTATCGAAGTCGGAGACTTGACAGACAGTAGCGCAGTGGCTGAAGAGCAAGCCGTAGATGCCTCAATCTTTGGTAATTTGAAACAGCACTTTGTCACTGGTCATGCCGCATTTGCCTACCTTATCTTCATTTTGCTTTACACGCCTTGCGTTGCAGCCATGGGGGCTTATGTTCGTGAGTTTGGGGCGAATTACGCTCGTTTTATCGCAGTATGGACGATGGGGCTTGCGTATGGTGGTGCCGCGCTTTATTACCAAGCGACTAGGATCACTGAAACCCCAGTTGAAAGTTTAACGTGGATTATTGCCATTATTATGGTGAGTTTGTTGACCTTTAAAATGCTTAAGCGAAAAGGACTCCAGCAGAAAACGGTGCTTGAGGTACAAGTGGCATGATATTAAATGAGTTAAAGCGCTACATTGAAGAGAATGGGATCGTTAGCCGCTCGGCGATTGCGAAAAAGTTTTCGCTCAGTGAGGACGGCGTTGACGCTATGTTAGCCGTGTGGATACGAAAAGGTGTGTTGTCGCGCACTATCGATACCAACAAGGCTAACCGCGTAACAAGAGTGCGTTATGGGCTTAACCGAAATAACGGGCTGTCTTTGACTGTCGTACTTTAGTCATAATTGATGCTAGGCATTCTGTCTGATAAACGAAAGCCGCTGATGTCAGCGGCTTTCAAACTTTTACCCAATCTATCTTTTACCTAGTATATGGTGTGAGAGACGACGTTTATCCTTTTCTAAAAATAGAACTCAGTGATAGAACATTTTGGATTCTGGTTAAGATCGCTTGCTGTTCTTGTTCGGCTCTCACTATCCCTTGAGTATTGCCCCAGATAGGCCCAGGCCATGCTATGTCATTTTTAAATCGAGCAACATGGTGAATATGGAGCTGAGGAACCATGTTACCCAGCGAACCTAAATTGAGTTTATCTGGACAAAACGTGGCTTCAAGAGCTTGGCTAACGGCTTGAGATTCACACAAAAATTGTTGCTGTTCCTGCATTGGTAGATGATGCAGCTCTTTTAAATTTGCACGTTTAGGCACCAGAATAATCCAAGGCACGGCATTATCTTTATGGAGTAATGCTAAGCAAAGAGGAAATTCGCCAATGACGGAAGTGTCTTTGGCCAGTTGCGGGTGGAGTTCAAAATTCATGTCAATCTCACTTGCACGGATGTTATCACCGATAAAAGAAAAGGCTGACCATGGTCAACCCTTTCATTCACTCATAGCTGTCGTTACATACGTTCTAATGTATCAATACCGAGTAGCGACAGACCTTGCTTGATGGTTTTTGCTGTCAACGCAGCCAGTTTTAGGCGGCTTTGTTTCACACTTTCATCTTCAGCGACTAAGATTGGGCATGCTTCATAGAAGCTAGAGAATTGGCCAGCTAATTCAAATAGGTAGCTACACATAATGTGAGGTTGGCCTTCGCGGGCAACAGCTTGTACCGCTTCTTCAAACTGCAGAAGTTTCGCAATCAAAGCTTTTTCTTTCTCTTGTGTGACTTTAATTTCACCCGTCAGGTTATCCATCGATACGCCTGCTTTAGCAAAAATTGACGCGACACGTGTGTAGGCATACTGCATGTAAGGTGCAGTGTTACCTTCAAATGCCAACATGTTGTCCCAGTCAAACACGTAATCGGTAGTACGGTGCTTAGAAAGATCAGCATATTTCACTGCGGCCATCGCGACAGTATTGGCAATGTTCGCTTTTTCTGCGGCGTCTAAATCAGGGTTTTTGGATTCAATTAATTTAGCGGCACGCTCTTGCGCTTCATCGAGAAGATCGGCCAGACGAACAGTACCGCCAGCACGAGTTTTGAACGGGCGGCCATCTTTGCCTAGCATCATACCAAAGGCGTGGTGTTCAAGAGTCACTTCGTCAGGTACATAGCCCGCTTTGCGGACAATCGTCCATGCTTGCATTAGGTGCTGATGTTGACGCGAGTCGATAAAGTACAGCACACGGTCCGCACCCAAGGTTTCATAACGGTATTTTGCACACGCGATATCGGTTGTGGTGTATAAGAAGCCGCCATCACGTTTTTGGATGATAACGCCCATCGGCTCGCCATCTTTATTTTTGTATTCTTCAAGAAAAACGACTTGTGCGCCATCATCTTCTTGCGCCAAACCTTTTTCTTTTAAATCGGCTACGATGCCGGGCAACATGTCGTTGTACATGCTTTCGCCCATCACATCATCGCGCGTCAACGAAACATTCAAACGATCATAGTTACGCTGGTTTTGGATCATGGTGATATCCACCAATTTTTTCCACATTTGAGCGCAGAATTCGTCACCGCTTTGTAGTTTGACCACATAATTTCGTGCTTTAGCGGCAAACACTTCATCTTCGTCGTAGAGTTTTTTTGACTCACGATAGAAAGCTTCAAGATCGGAAAGTTCCATTGAAACTTCGTTACCAGATTCTTGTTGCACACGTTCAAGGTTGGCTATCAACATACCAAATTGCGTGCCCCAGTCACCGATGTGGTTGGCGCGGATCACTTTATGGCCTAAAAATTCCAAGGTACGTACAACGGCGTCACCAATGATGGTTGAGCGTAAGTGGCCTACATGCATCTCTTTGGCAACGTTAGGCGCTGAGTAGTCTGCGACGATCGTCTTTTGCGCTTCTTTGGTTACACCAAGGTGCTCATCTGCTAGGGCGATATCCGCTTGTTTAGCAAGAAACGCTTCACTGAGGAAAATGTTGATAAAACCTGGGCCTGCAATTTCCGTTTTGCTCGCAATGCCATCGAGGTCCAGAACATCCAATACTTTTTGAGCAAATTCTCGCGGGTTGGTACCCAGTTGCTTAGCTACGCCCATAATGCCATTGGCTTGATAGTCACCAAATTGCGCTTTGGCCGATTGGCGAACAGCAGCAGGACTGCCAGCTGGTGCGCCTGCGGCTTCAAGAGCCTGAGATACTTTGTCATTAATCAGTGCTTGGATATTCACACGCGTTTCCTTTAATTCTTGGAATTGCAAAGGTATGCATTTTATTCACCATTTAGTGCCAATACATATCTTAATTTTGTTCATCATTTGGCGCACATAATACCAATTTTATTGAGGCGCTTATAGGGACTAAATTAGGAAATTTTCTACTTTTCGAAGAGTTGTTGGTACTATTAGACGATAATCATCATTTTGGACCATTTAAATGCTTGAACCATTAAAGAATGCAGCGCTTCATCCTGAACAGCTTAAGCAGAATTTAGATAAATTTATGCATAAAATTCAAGAATTAACCAAAATTTTGCATATTGATTTATCCACAAATCAAGCTGACCACATTGCACTGCGCATTAATGATCGTAAATTAGCGTCATTAGCACATGCGGCATGGCTGGAGGAAGGGCGAGAAATATCGAGTGCTCAGATAAATGGCCGTCCTATCATTGTGATTGAATTTACGGTGCCGCTATCGGCTAATAGTTGGTCAATAGAATGTTTGGAATTGCCTTACCCTGCCGAGGGAAAAATTTATCCAGAGCAGAGCTGGGAGCATGTGGAATTTGTGGTGCCATCTGAGGCACAAACCGCGCAAGCCTATTTGCAGGATATACTGTCGGTTTACCCACAATTAAAAGAATGCTGGACAACATTAGACACTCAAGGTGTTCAAGTTAAATTGTCCAGTCCAAAAGGGGAAGGAGAGCGATTACATAACCCGACGGTTGCATTTAAGTGGCAAGGCGTGTGCATTAAACTGCATCCCCACTCTTTAAAAGAGATCGTAAAATCAGAGCAAAGATAAATTGCTCTGATGGTGATGAAGTACTGTTATCCTAAGTTATAGCTTTTAGGCCGAAGCTGGAACGCTTCAATTGAGCCGATTTCTTGCCCTAAACTGAGTTTCTGAACCGTTTGATGTGCATTTCCTTGGCTGTGCATGATCAGTCGATTGGCGGTCCTTGGTTTTAGCTCATTGACCACAAAGCGGATCATATCACTGCGACTGAGTGATTTCAGTTCACTCAAAACCTGCTCTCTTTGATCAAAGCCGGCATCTTTATTGCCGATAGCAACCCAAAGTCTTTGCGCACGGCTGCGAAGGGTGGGGTCGGGGGTTGAAATTTGATTCCACAAACCGCGTTTACTGCTGTGCCACTGGTATTCGTTTAGCTCCAGCAGCACCATGTAAAAAGCATTTAAAAATTCATCTACAGCGCTAATCAGCTCATAAGGAGCAGCATTCGGTGACTGGACATAGAGTACGATGCCTGGGTGACGGTTTAATGGCATGTTGCCCGTTCCGACCATATAACCAAGTTGTTGCTTAGTGCGAATTTCATGAAAAAATGTAGCGGACATCAAGTGATTAGCTAATGAATATAAGGCGATGCTGCGCGGTGCGGCATCATTGCACTGATAATAGACCACCACAGCAGAATCTTCTTGATCGCAGTGAACCTCTTTTTGAAAAGTCCCACTCTCTCCGAGCATGACGAGTGGTCTTAATGATTCCTCGTACTCTTGATCTTTGACTCGTAATGCATTTTTAAGCGTATCTGCCATCGCTTGTGCATCACTTCTTAACCAGTCGCCATAGACAAACATCTCAACATGAAGTTGCGCTAATATTTGTTCAACGAAATCACTGAGCTCATCGACTTCTATCTGTTTTAAGGCACCAAGTAGCGTTTCATAAGGAGGGTTGTTGGGTTGTAAAATACCCGTCATTGCATTGAAAAGCTGCGAAATTGGACGATCTTTAGTGGTATTTTGCCAGTTACGAAGCAGTTGTTGCTTGATGGTGTTAAAGCGTTTTAGGCTAAAATCACGTTTAGCAAAGCGTGCGAGAATCATCTCCATTAACTGTGGTTGTTTTTCGCTAAAACCAGAAAGCATCAGGGTGACGCCGCCTTGATGAGCGTACATGTTGTAACTCATCCCAGCAATTTCTGCTTGATAAGTTTCCGTGGCCAGCGAGTCTAAAAACATTTCCACACAGAGACGTGTTTTAACAATATTTCGAGCAGTGGCTACCGAGATGGGGCTATCAATCGCGATGTAAATTACCCCTTTAGGCACTCTAAATTCATGGTCTTGTAGATGCCATAAACGAAAGCCTGGTAACTCTTCAATGATTTCCGGGTGTAAAGACGTTGAAGGCTCTAACGGTTTTGGGTCTAAGTCGTAACAGATAAAAGGATTGAGTGGCGGTAAGTTTGTTTCAATGTCGCAAGGGGTTGCGAATGCTGCAAGTTGTGACGCCGATAATGGAGTAATTGAATAGGGTGTAAAATACCATTTCGCTTTCTTATCGTAATACCCATCTTTAGCAATTAACGTGGCGCGTAGATTTTCAGGAGTCAAATAATGAAGTGCTTGCTTAAGTAGTGATTCGTTGTAGCCCGCCATCATGTAATCGCCATAGATGGTGTCTTGCGGCTGATAGTGCTGCATATTAACCACTAAATGGCTGACCATGTCTAATGGCCTTGTCGTTTCTTGAAAGCGAAAAGCCGATTCAAGCACCGCTCTTTTCTCAAGGTAACGCCATTCGTTTAGCCCCTGATCTGCGATTAATTTAATCTGAGTAAAGAGTGACTGGATGATGTTATCGACCTGTTTTACGCCTTCATGTGTCAGGCTAAAACTTATCGAAAACTCACGATAATTGCTGCCACTCGCGCCGCCTCCAGCCGATAAGGACGTGATCCAACCTTTCTCTTTTAATGCCAGCATTAAACTGCCTTCACCTTCGTAACCGATGAGATGGGCGAAATAAGAGAGAGGTTTGACATGATAAAAGTCATCCGCGCTTGGGGCAGGGAAGCTTAAAATCAGTTTGCGGATCTCTTTTCGTGGCTCGATTTGAATCAAGACGCCTCGGTGCGCGTCTAAAACAAAAGGCACCTCTATTTTTTTCGGGCCGAGCTGTTTATTTGGGATGGAGGAAAATTCATCTCTTGCCCACAGCTCTAACTCATCAAGTGTCTGTGGGCCTGCTAGCGAGAGCGTCATCAAATCAGCCGAGTAATTTTCATGGTGAAAACGGACAATTTCTTCACGGATAGAGACACCATTTCTATCACACAGCGTTTCTAAATTACCCACTGAAAATTTAGCAAACGGGTGTTGCGGATTGATGGTTTCTTTTTGAACCTGATAGAGCCTTCTCGAATCATCATTCTGTTTGAGTTTAAATTCAGAATCCACCGCTTGGCGTTCTTTATCTAGGGCTTCTTCATTAAACAAGGGGGCACAAAAGAATTGGCTGAATCGGTCCAAGGCTTTTTCAAAATGATTTGGGCTTACATCAAAGAAAAAACAGGTGTGCTCTGTACCAGTCCATGCGTTATTGCTGCCACCATGTTGATTAATAAAACTTTGAAACTCACCAATTTTCGGGTACTTTTCTGTGCCTAAAAACAGCATGTGTTCCAGATAGTGGGCAAGACCTTCTCTGTCTTCAGGGTCATCAAAATGCCCTACATTAATCGCTAAAGCAGCGGCTGACTTTTGTGCATCATCCGCTTGAATAAGTAATGTTCTCAGACCATTAGTTAACGTAATGTAGCGGTATTGGTTGGTGTCGTTAGGGCTTAAATGCACAGTGACTCTCCACAGAAAAGGCTTTTTTAATTATGGCGTTGAAACGGTTAGGTGCAAATTTCAAGCAATGATTTTATGAGCAAAGTGCCATTTTAGTCCTTCAGGAGACTTTTTAATAGACTGTTAACAGTGTCGAAGTCTTTGCTTGGTTGCCTGATATAATCGAGAATAAAGCCGCCTAGACGGCATAGATAATAACCACTAGGAATGAGTAATGAAGATTTTTATTATGCGTCACGGAGAAGCTGAACATTATGCAGCGAGTGATGCACAAAGGGCCTTAACCGAAAGAGGTCTTCGTGAGTCTGTTGCTGTGGCTCGTGCTTGTGAAAAGCAAGATCTTCGCCATGTAGATAAAGTATTGGTAAGCCCTTACTTACGGGCGCAGCAAACTTGGGCTGCGATAGCCTCTTATTTTAATGCCAATGATGTTGTGACCTGTGATGACATCACACCTTATGGGAAAGCGGAAGTGGTATTTGAGTATGTCTCTGCCTTGGCCGATGTAGAACAAATCGAATCAGTGCTGCTGGTGTCTCATTTACCGTTAGTTGGCTATCTCGCGGCTGAATTCGTTACCGATTTAGTCCCTCCAATGTTCCCCACATCCGGTCTGATTGGTATCGAATATGATAGAGAGTTGCGTAAAGGACAGCAGATCTGGAGTATTAATCCTTAAACCACCATTCAAAGTAAAAGAAGTTCACGTAATTTGAATAACTAGGCTACGTTAAGTGAAGGGTTATTGCCTTTACCAATGTAGCCATTATTTTGACTTTTTTACTGGACTAAAAATTGCATCGCCGAGTTAACGCATTGTCGCATTTATAGATATTTATCAACAGATTGCTTGCTAACCTATGAAATTTACTCTCCCATTTGCAGATAAATTGCCATCAATACCGCAGCGAAGTATGCCAGCAATCGGTGCGCCGGTTATGGTATTGGCCACGTTGGCTATGGTCGTTTTACCGATCCCAGCCTTCCTATTGGATCTGTTTTTCACTTTTAACATTGCCTTATCGATGGTGGTGTTACTCGTTACTGTCTATACCCGTAGACCGCTTGATTTTGCTGCTTTTCCTACGGTTTTGCTTATTGCAACCTTACTTCGACTAGCCTTGAACGTCGCTTCAACCCGTGTGGTTTTATTGTATGGTCATGAAGGCCCTGGGGCGGCTGGTAACGTCATTGAAGCGTTTGGTAGTGTGGTGATCGGTGGTAACTACGCCGTTGGTTTAGTGGTGTTTTTGATCTTGATGATCATTAACTTCATGGTAGTAACCAAAGGTGCGGGACGTATTTCTGAGGTGAGTGCTCGCTTTACCCTAGATGCCTTGCCGGGTAAGCAAATGGCCATAGATGCGGACTTAAATGCGGGTTTAATCGATCAAGACCAAGCGCGGCTGAGACGCTTTGAAGTAACCAAAGAAGCGGATTTCTACGGTTCAATGGACGGTGCGTCAAAATTTGTTAAAGGGGATGCGATTGCTGGGATCTTAATTTTGTTCATCAACATTATTGGCGGCTTATCGATTGGTATGGCGCAATATGGGTTGGGTTTTAAAGAAGCGATCCAAATCTACACACTGCTGACCATTGGTGACGGCTTAGTGGCTCAGATCCCCTCATTGCTGCTTTCGATTGGCGCTGCCATGATGGTTACCCGTCAAAATACCGATGAAGATATGGGAGAGCAAGTCGTCTTCCAACTGTTTGACAACCCTAAAGCATTGATGATTACCGCTTGTATTCTCGGCATCATGGGCATTGTACCGGGTATGCCTCACTTTGCTTTTTTACTGCTAGCCGCGTTAGCGGGTGGTTGCGCGTATTGGATGATACGCAAACAGAAAAAAACCGCCGATGAAAAGAAACTGCCTGCAAAAGTGGACAACGAAGCCCCCACTCAAAAAGAGCTCTCTTGGGATGATGTTCAACCTGTTGATGTGATTGGCTTAGAAGTGGGCTATCGATTGATACCGCTGGTGGACCGAGATCAAGGTGGAGAGCTGCTCGAACGCGTAAAAGGTGTTCGGAAAAAACTGTCGCAAGACTTTGGTTTTCTCATCCCCGCAGTGCATATTCGTGACAATTTAGAATTAACACCCAATAGTTATCGCATTACCTTAATGGGGGTAGCTGTTGGCGAAGCGGAGATCCGCCCAGATCAAGAACTGGCGATTAACCCTGGTCAAGTCTATGGTGTTATTGACGGTGAACGCACACTCGACCCTGCATTCGGCCTTGAAGCGGTTTGGATCCGTGAAGAACAACGTGAACACGCACAAGCTCTCGGTTACACAGTTGTGGACTCATCGACCGTACTCGCCACTCATTTGAGTCAGCTTCTCACTAATAACGCCTCGCAACTGATTGGTCATGAAGAGGTTCAAAACTTAATTGAAATGCTGGGTCGCTCAGCGCCAAGGCTAGTTGAAAACTTCGTTCCAGATCAACTGCCGTTGGGTACAGTCGTCAAGGTACTGCAAAACCTACTCAATGAAGCGATTCCAATCCGAGATATTCGAACCATAATACAAACCTTGGCGGAGTATTCTGGGCGGAGTCAAGAACCTGACATCCTAACGGCGGCCGTTCGAATCTCATTGAAGCGTTTAATCGTCCAAGAAATCAATGGTATAGAACCTGAACTACCAGTGATAACACTAATTCCTGAGCTGGAACAAATATTGCATCAAACCATGCAGGCGTCAGGAGGAGAATCGGCAGGTATTGAGCCAGGCTTAGCAGAGCGTCTACAAGCTGCACTGAGCCATGCAACGCAAGAACAAGAATTGAAAGGTGAGCCCGCCGTGTTACTCACGTCTGGTGTACTTCGTTCAACTTTGGCGAAGTTTGTGAAAAACACGATACCTAATTTGCGTGTGCTCTCTTATCAAGAAATACCTGACGAGAAACAAATTCGGATTGTTCAAGCCGTTGGTAACTAACGAAACTGCTGTTACCTAATCGGGCTTTAGCCATTTAAACACGGATATCTGCTTTGAAAATAAAACGATTTTTTGCCAAAGATATGCGAACAGCGCTGCTGCAAGTGAAAGAAGAGCTTGGTGCGGAAGCGGTGATCATGTCGAATAAAAAAGTCGCGGGTGGTGTGGAAATCGTTGCCGCTGTGGATGGTGAACAGCCCACCCAGCAAAACAGTGCCAAGCGCTATAATTCGCAGCCTAGACAACAAGGTTACACCCAAGTCACCCCGTCTTTGAACAAATCCTCTCGTGAGTTGGATGATGATCGAGTCAGCCTGCAAAACAGCGCAGATACTGGGCGTTCAATGACCAAACGTTTTGCAAATATGTTAAAGCAGTACAGCGCACCAAGTGGCTCAGATTCGGACTATCACGCCGAAAATGAAGATTCGCTCTCTGCATTATTGCAACGTCAATCAGGTTCATCTAACACTAACTCAGGACACGGTAGTGCAGAGTTACGAGCCGATTCGCCATTAGCGAAGTTAATTGCAGAGGATAGAAGAGCGTCCACCCGTCAAACGCCGAAGTTAGATCCGTCGCGTTATGATCGTTACCCAACGCAAGAGGCGAGTGTTTCGAACCCAGAGCTGGAAAACATGCGTGAAGAGATGACCTCAATACGCCGCCTGTTAGAACATCAAGTTTCAGGATTAATGTGGCAAGAAGTTGAGCGTCGAGAACCTTTGCGTGCCATGCTCATTAAACGACTTGAGCGCATGGGGGTTTCACAAGAACTGGCTGACCAGCTTGCGTGCTATATCCCAGAAGATACTGCTCCAACTAAAGCTTGGAAGGCACTGCTTGGCTTAGTGGCTGATCAAGTCCCTGTTTCCAAACAAGATATTCTGAAACGTGGTGGTGTGGTTGCGCTATTAGGCCCAACAGGGGTTGGTAAAACCACCACCATTGCTAAACTAGCCGCTCGCGCCGCTATGGAGTATGGCGCTGATAACGTCGCTCTAGTCACCACAGATACCTACCGTATTGGTGCTCATGAACAGCTCTCTATTTATGGCCGAATCATGGGTTGTCCAGTAAGAGTTGCTAAAGATTCCAGTGAGTTAGCCGATGTAATATATCAGCTAAGAAATCGGCGTTTAATTTTAGTTGATACCGCGGGGATGGGGCAGCGTGATGTTCGGTTATCAGAGCAGCTCGATACCCTGATGCAAGAGAGTGGCGAAATCATCCACAGTTACCTTGTTCTGCCTGCAACGGCACAAAGAAAAGTATTACAAGAAACAATCGAGCACTTTAGAAGGATCCCTCTTTCAGGGTGCATTATGACTAAGCTTGATGAGTCATTGAGCTTAGGGGAATTTGTGAGTGTCGTGGTTCAAAACGCACTGCCCGTTGCTTACATCGCGAATGGCCAGCGTGTACCAGAAGATATTGTGATTGCCCAGCCGAAGTACATGGTTGCAAAGGCAAACGAATTGCTAGAGAAGTCGACAGAGAATGAACCTCACTATTGGAGCAGCGACTCCGAGAGATTCTAGGCGGCGGACAAATATGGCGAATAATATGATATATGACCAAGCGAGCGGTTTACGCCGCTTAACTCAACCGTCACTGACCAAAGTCATATCTGTGACTGGTGGTAAAGGTGGTGTGGGTAAATCTCACGTGACACTCGGCATGGCGATCTGCATGGCTCGTCAAGGCAAAAAAGTCATGGTGTTGGATGCAGACTTAGGTTTAGCTAACGTGGATGTGATGCTTGGCATACGCCCGAAGCGAAACTTAGGGCATGTACTGGCTGGCGAGTGTGAACTCAAAGATGCCATCGTCGAGGGGCCTTTTGGGATACGAATAATTCCAGCGACCTCGGGCACACAGTCGATGACAGAGTTGTCACACGCCCAACATGTTGGTTTAATACGCGCCTTTGGCAGTTTAGAAGATGAGATGGATATTCTGCTCATCGATACAGCCGCAGGTATTTCTGATATGGTCGTGAGCTTCTGTCGCGCCGCACAAGATGTAGTGATCGTGGTATGTGACGAACCGACATCCATCACCGACGCTTACGCGCTGATCAAGCTCTTAAGTCGTGAACACCAAGTGCAACGTTTTAAAATTGTGGCCAATATGGTGAGAAGTTATCGTGAAGGACGGGAATTATTTGCTAAATTAACTTTAGTGACAGAAAGATTCCTAAATGTGAGCCTTGAACTTGTTGCTTGCATACCTTTGGATGATAAAGTGCGACAAGCAGTAAAAAAACAAAAAATAGTGGTCGATGCGTTTCCACGGTCACCTGCGGCACTGGCAATCAGCTCGTTGGCAAGTAAAGCGTTAACGTGGCCAATTCCAAGAACGCCGACAGGCCATCTGGAATTTTTTGTCGAGCGTTTGCTAAATAGAACAGAAAGTGTAGGGGAACCATTCGGTGAATAAAGCGCTTACTTATGACCAACACGGAAACCTAAAGAGCCAACAAGCATTTTTAGAAAAATACTCTGTATTGGTTAAGCGTATTGCACACCATTTAGCAGGTCGCCTGCCACCAAACGTATTAGTCGAAGATCTAATACAAGCCGGTATGATAGGCCTACTTGAAGCACAAAAAAATTATGATGGGAGTAAAGGTGCAAGCTTTGAAACCTACGCAGGAATTCGAATTCGTGGAGCTATGCTCGACGATATTCGGCGTGGTGATTGGGTTCCACGCTCGGTTCATAAACACAACCGAGAGATAACCCATGCAATTTCAGTTCTAGAAGGTGAGCTAAACCGAAACCCAACTGATACAGAAGTTGCGAAGTATTTAGGCATGTCGCTGGATCAGTACCATACTGTATTAACTGACATTAATTGCTCACGGATTGTCGGAATCGAAGATTTAGGTATTTCTGATGATGCAATTTCTCCTCTGGATGACGATGAAGACAACTCGCCATTTAAGGGAGTCGCCGATGAATCGTTTCGTAAAGCATTGGTTGAATCAATAAAATCACTTCCAGAACGTGAAGCTTTGGTACTTTCGCTCTATTATGATGAAGAGCTAAACTTAAAAGAAATTGGTGAAGTTCTAGGTGTTAGCGAATCCCGCGTTAGCCAGATACTAAGCCAATCTATGCAGCGACTAAGAACGAAGTTAAGTTCTTGGACGCAAAATGACTAATATCACTGATTTCGAGCTCAGTGGAGGCAATTTTGAATAAAAACATGAAGATCCTTATTGTTGACGACTTTTCAACAATGCGCCGTATTGTTAAGAATCTACTTCGTGATTTGGGCTTCAATAATACCCAAGAAGCAGATGATGGCCTGACAGCGTTGCCTATGCTAAAGAAAGGTGATTTTGAGTTTGTGGTTACAGACTGGAATATGCCGGGCATGCAAGGCATCGATTTGTTGAAAAATATCCGAGCAGACGCAGAACTTAAGCATCTGCCTGTTCTGATGATCACCGCAGAAGCAAAACGCGAACAAATCATCGAGGCAGCTCAAGCAGGTGTGAATGGTTATATCGTAAAACCTTTTACTGCTGCTACGCTTAAAGAAAAACTGGATAAAATTTTCGAGCGTTTATAAAGCGTGTGGTCACAGACAAAAGGTGCTCTATTCATTTATGCGCGAAAAGGCTAATCGATGATTTCATTAGAACAAGCAAAAGAACTCGTTCAGCTACTGGAAAATGGACAGCAAGATCAGGCGAATCAACTCTTTAAAGAGACCTACGACAAAGCAAGCAATCCAATGCTGCAAGAAATAGGCACTTTGACAAGGGAACTGCATGAATCGCTCAAACAGTTCAACCTTGATGAACGGATGGCTGAGATTGCAAATGACGAAATTCCAGATGCAAGGGATCGTCTTCAATACGTAATTGATAAAACGGAAGTGGCTGCGAATAAAACAATGGATGCAGTGGATCGATGTATGCCGATCGCTGACAGCCTTCACGAAGGTCTGTTAAAAGTGCGTCCACAATGGAATGAGTTGATGCATGGACGTATTGATCTCATTGAGTTTAAAGCACTTTGTCACCGTATTGATGATCTACTATCACAAGTTGAAGGCAACAGCAGCGAATTGCGAGGTCAGCTAACTGAGATATTGATGGCTCAAGACTTTCAAGATCTCACTGGCCAAATAATTCGGCGTGTTATTACGCTGGTTAATGAAGTTGAGAAACGCCTAGTTGAGATTCTCACTGCCTTTGGGGCTAACCAAATAGAACAAAAAACAGACAAGAAGAAC
The DNA here is from genome assembly GCF_963874335.1 of Vibrio sp. V10_P2A27P122. Classification (NCBI taxonomy): domain Bacteria; kingdom Pseudomonadati; phylum Pseudomonadota; class Gammaproteobacteria; order Vibrionales; family Vibrionaceae; genus Vibrio; species Vibrio sp. V10_P2A27P122. The sequence continues at coordinate 16,041 of NZ_CAWNHY010000251.1, forward strand.
CCATCTATCGAACCTGAAGGTCCTATTTTGAACCCTCATGAAAGAGCCGATGCGGTTTCATCTCAAGACGAAGTCGATGATTTGTTATCGAGTCTTGGTTTTTAGGGGTAACGTATGAGCTACGAATTAGACGACGACATTCTTCAGGACTTTTTGGTTGAAGCAGGTGAAATTCTCGAATTGCTCTCAGAGCAATTGGTTGAACTTGAGAACAACCCCGAAGACAGGGAGTTATTAAATGCGATTTTCCGCGGTTTCCATACCGTTAAAGGTGGGGCCGGGTTTCTTGCCCTCACCGAGCTGGTTGAGACGTGCCACGGTGCCGAGAACGTATTTGATATCTTACGCAATGGCCAAAGAAGTGTAACATCGAGCTTGATGGATACGATGTTACGAGCTTTAGACACCGTTAACGCACAGTTTCGCGCTGTTCAAGATCAAGAACCCTTAGAGCCTGCAGATCCCGCTCTACTCGATGAACTTCATAAATTGTGTCGTCCTGCTTCTGAAGATGAAATTGACGAAGTAGAGCCTGTTATTGCTGAAGTTGAAGTCGAGGAAGAGGCCGCTATCGAAGCGCCTGAACCGGAAGTCATTCAACCAGTGGCCTCAAAGGCTGTCGCGTCAAATTCTATCGATGAAATCACGCAAGATGAATTTGAAAAACTATTAGACGAATTACATGGCAAGGGCACCGCGCCTAATGCTCATTCTGAAAATGCCGCACCAGCGGCCCCAGCGCCCAAAGCCCCAAGTGCATCAGTGGCTGCTAGTGGTGACATTACGGATGACGAATTTGAAAAGCTGCTTGATGAACTGCACGGCGTAGGCAAAGCTCCAACCGTTGAACCCGCTCCTGAGGTTACAGTGAAACCAACTACTCCGCCTAAATCAACAGCGGCACCTAAAGCTTCTGCTGGTGGTGGCGATGATTTGATGACGGACGAGGAGTTTGAAAAGCTTCTTGACGAACTGCATGGCTCAGGAAAAGGGCCATTGCCAGAAGAGTTGGAAATGGCAACCAGACCTGCTTCTGAAAATGTGAAGCCAGCAGAGCCTGTAAAACCAACAGAGACCGCAAAACCGAAAGCTGAAGCGGCGAAACCTACACCTGCTCCTCAGCCTAAAGTAACGGCTCCAGCCGCCTCTTCCCCGGCGAAAGCTCCGGTTGCAGTGGCTGAGAAAAAAGAAGTATCAGCACCTGCTGTGGCTAAAAAAGCGCAAACTCAGCCGGAAACAACAGTCCGTGTTGATACATCAACGCTCGACATCATTATGAACATGATTGGCGAATTGGTGCTAGTGCGTAACCGCTTGCTGAGTTTAGGGCTTAATAGCAACGACGAAGAGATGGCAAAAGCGGTGGCTAACCTTGATGTAGTTACTGCGGATTTACAAGGCGCTGTCATGAAAACGCGCATGCAACCGATTAAGAAAGTGTTCGGTCGTTTCCCTCGCGTGGTTCGAGACCTTGCACGTACCCTGAAAAAAGACATCGTGCTTGAAATGCGGGGCGAAGAAACAGACCTTGATAAAAACTTGGTTGAAGCGCTTGCAGACCCATTGATCCACTTAGTGCGTAACTCAGTTGACCACGGCATTGAAATGCCTGATGTGCGTAGCAAATCTGGAAAGCCAAGCACGGGTAAAATCATACTCTCAGCTTCGCAAGAAGGTGATCATATTGAACTAGCTATCGTCGATGATGGCGGCGGTATGGACCCAGATAAGCTGCGTAGTATTGCGGTTAAACGAGGCATGATGGATGAAGATGCGGCGTCGCGTCTCTCCAATAAAGAGTGTTTCAACTTAATCTTTATGGCGGGATTCTCCAGTAAAGAGCAAATTTCAGACATTTCTGGTCGTGGTGTTGGGATGGATGTTGTAAAAACAGCCATCAATACACTCAATGGTTCAATTGACATCGATTCTGAGATGGGCAAAGGGACTAAGATTACGATCAAAGTGCCGTTAACACTCGCTATCTTACCGACATTGATGGTTGGGGTCGCAGGGCATCCATTTGCTCTACCGCTTGCGAGCGTGAATGAAATCTTCCATCTTGATCTTAGCCGGACGAACGTCGTTGATGGACAATTGACCATCATAGTACGTAAAAAATCGATACCACTCTTCTACTTACAGAATTGGCTAGCACCTAAAGCGGGTAAAATAGAACTGCGTAAAGGTCATGGACATGTTGTTATTGTTCAGATTGGTAGCCAGCGAGTTGGTTTTGTGGTTGATACCTTAATTGGCCAAGAAGAAGTGGTAATCAAACCACTAGATAAGCTTCTTCAAAAAACACCGGGTATGGCTGGGGCAACGATTACCAGCGATGGACATATTGCACTAATACTAGATGTGCCAGATTTGCTTAAGCAGTATGCTGCTGCTTCCCGCATTTAAATGAGCACACAATATAAGGACACCCATGGCGATTAGAGTATTAGTCGTTGATGATTCGAGCTTTTTTAGACGGCGTGTGAGTGAAATTATTAACTCTGACACCCGTCTAGAAGTGATTGATGTTGCAACTAACGGTAAAGAAGCCGTAGAAAAAGCGAGAATCTTAAAGCCTGATGTCATCACAATGGATATTGAGATGCCAGTTATGGATGGCATTACTGCTGTCCGTGAAATTATGGCTGCGAACCCGATCCCAATCTTGATGTTCTCATCGCTGACTCATGATGGTGCCAAAGCAACGCTAGATGCTTTAGATGCTGGAGCGTTAGATTTCTTACCGAAAAAGTTTGAAGATATTGCCCGTAACCGTGATGAGGCTGTCGCTTTATTACAACAACGGGTTATTCAAATCGCGTCGAAAAAAGGGATGCTGAGAAGACCTTTGGTTTCACGCCCAGCGCCGAGCACATCGTCGCCGTTTGCCAATAGAACAGCGGCTACAACGGCGAGTTCCCCTGCGCCGAAATCAATGGGCACATTGGCTCGCTTTAAAGCTACAGGTAAAAAATATCAGTTGACCGCTATCGGTACCTCTACAGGGGGCCCGGTTGCGTTACAAAAAATATTGACGAAGTTACCTGCGAATTATCCGCATCCGATCGTACTCATTCAACACATGCCTGCCACCTTCACTGCTGCATTTGCAAACCGGCTCAACTCACTGTGTAAAATTGAAGTGAAAGAAGCAGAAGATGGCGATGCATTGCGCCCAGGCGTTGCTTACTTGGCTCCGGGTGGTAAACAGATGATGATTGAGGGCCGTCCGGGTAGTGCAAAATTGCGCATTATCGATGGTGGTGAACGTATGAATTATAAGCCGTGTGTTGATATAACATTCGGTTCTGCGGCGAAGATCTATGCAGATAAAGTGCTGTCAATGATATTGACTGGTATGGGAGCCGATGGTCGTGAAGGGGCTCGAATGTTACAAGCCGCAGGGGCAACCATTTGGGCTCAGGATGAAGAAAGTTGCGTGGTGTATGGTATGCCGCAAGCTGTCGCAAAAGCGGGGATCTCGTCTGAAGATTTACCGTTAGAGCGTATATCAGAACGAATGTTAGTTGAAGTTGGCCTCGCATAAAGGAAGTTCAATGATTGTATGGAGTATTGCAAACCAAAAAGGCGGTGTGGGTAAAACAACCACAACGATTACGCTTGCCGGTTTGCTAAGTCAGCAAGGCAAAAGAGTGCTGTTGGTCGATACTGACCCTCACGCCTCGCTTACTACATACTTAGGTTATGATTCTGATGGCGTGCCCGTCAGCCTGTTTGACCTATTTCAGCAACGTGAGTTAACAGAGCAAAGCGTTACCCCTCTTATCCTAAAAACCGATGTTGAAGGCATTGATCTCATCCCTGCCCATATGTCTCTAGCCACTTTAGATAGAGTCATGGGCAACCGCAGTGGAATGGGGCTGATTTTGAAACGTGCGCTTCTTGCATTGCGCCATAATTATGACTACGTATTGATCGACTGTCCTCCAATTTTAGGGGTAATGATGGTTAATGCATTGGCCGCCAGCGATCGTATCTTAATTCCAGTGCAGACTGAGTTTCTGGCTATGAAAGGGCTCGAAAGGATGATTCGCACCTTAGCCATCATGCAAAAATCTCGTAGCCGATCGTTCAAAGTGACTATCGTACCGACTATGTACGACAAGCGAACCCGGGCTTCTTTGCAAACGCTGAATCAACTTAAAAAAGATTACCCAGAGCAAGTTTGGAGCTCTGCTGTACCTATAGACACCAAGTTTCGTGACGCGAGTTTAAAGCGCTTGCCTGCTTCTCATTTTGCTGAAGGTAGCCGTGGTGTTTTTGCTTATAAACAGTTGCTGATTTATTTAGAGAGGCTAGCTATTGATGAGTAGTGGGCCATTTTTATCCAGTGAACAAGCACTCGATGACTACTTTACAGCGTTACTAGATGAAGAAGCGATTGAACTTGAGCTGAAAGCGGAAGAGCAAAAAGAATTGTCCCTTGCTGAACCTGAGTTAGCGCTTTCGACATCGGTGCAATCTGTACCGGAAAAAAGTTATTACCATGCTGAAGTGGTTGAGTTTGAGCTGCCGAATTTAGATGATGTGCAGCGCTTATTAAGCCAGCTAGAATCAAGTAATCCAGTGGCAGAGTTAGAGCTGGAAGAGATCATGGAGCAAAACACCGTTCAGATCGCTTTAAAAACTCAACCAGTGGCTGAAATTGTTGAAGAGATCCAAGAATGGGATATTCCCGCCGATACTTTGGAAACAGAACCTGAAGTTGAAATTCTGACTGCGGCAGACACTGTTGAAGAATTTGCTGTTGACGTGGAAGTGGTTGAGCAACCGACGGCTGAAGTCGAACTTGAAACGCAAGCGGGCTACTCTGGAATTGGTACATGGCAAAGCACTGCGAGAACACGAGATTTTCAAGTGCTCTATTTTGAAGTGAATGGCGTGACGTTTGCGGTGCCTCTTGATGAACTTGGGGGGATCCACCGTATGGCAACGCTCAATCATTTAATCGGTCGACCTGCTTGGTACCTTGGACTGCAAACTAATAAAGACAATCAGCTAGATGTTGTCGATACGGCAAAATGGGTAATGGCAGAAAAGCTCCATGATGATAGCTACAAAGAAGGTTATCAATACATCGTCATGCTTGGTGACAGTATGTGGGGGTTAGCAAGTACTCAGCTTATGGGTACAGAATTGCTAAGCTCAGAGAAGGTCCGCTGGCGAGAACAGGCAGGCAAAAGGCCGTGGCTTGCTGGAATGGTAAAAGAAAAAATGTGTGCTTTGATCCATGTTGAAGCATTGATAGCTATGCTTAATGCAGGGCTTGATGTAAAAGCACTAGAGAAATAATAATACATTGATGTCGGAATCGACTTAGAGAGGAAAAGGTATGTCTCAGACTAACGAAGTAGAAGTAAGAAAAGACAAGTCTAACGACGAAGTGCTTCAGTGGGTGACGTTCCAACTAGAAGAAGAAACATACGGAATTAATGTAATGCAGGTACGTGAAGTACTCCGCTATACAGAAATTGCACCTGTACCAGGTGCTCCTGATTATGTTCTTGGCATCATTAACCTACGTGGTAATGTTGTGACCGTCATTGATACACGATCTCGTTTTGGCTTAATGCAAGGTGAAATCACGGATAATACACGCATTATTGTGATTGAATCTGAGCGCCAAGTGATTGGTATTTTAGTCGATAGCGTTGCGGAAGTAGTTTACCTACGTTCTTCTGAAATCGATACTACACCAAGTGTTGGTACTGATGAGAGCGCTAAGTTTATCCAAGGCGTGAGCAACCGTGACGGTAAGCTATTGATCCTTGTTGACCTGAATAAACTGCTAACTGAAGACGAGTGGGACGAGATGGTCCACCTATAATGAGCGAAGCTATGTTGTTCAGTGCTCCTGTTATTCTTATAGGGAGCGCGGTTTTTGTTGTTGTATTTTTGTTGCTGGTGTTACTTCGTGTACGTCAGGGACTTGCCCAACAGATTGATCACCAAAGACAACAAGCCCGATCGTTAGATAAGGAGTTGCAAAAGGCGAATAGACAGCTGTTGGAAATACGCTCAGTTGCTATTGGTCTTGGCCAAAAAGTGACGGATCAGCAGGATCTCATCCAGCATTTAAACGAGCGAATTACTGAATTGGAACATGTTGATACGGATGGGCGTTTATACAGCCGAGCGACAAAAATGGTCCAACTCGGTGCTGACATCAATGAGCTTATTAAAGAGTGTGAGCTACCTAAAGCTGAAGCTGAGTTGATGATGTCCTTGCAGAAGAAAATTGCAGGGCATGAAAGCATCCCGCCACTGAGTAGTCACCCGGAAGGTCGCGAGCCGGTGCAAAGTACGAGGCGACCTGCAAAAAAATAGTCGAAAGAGCGAAACTAGAGAGGGAAGCCAATGGCTTCCCTCTCTAGTTTTGAATGTGGTTAAATGTAGCC
>NZ_CAWNHY010000252.1:0-22306 GCF_963874335.1 Vibrio sp. V10_P2A27P122
TCATAACCTTATAGTAAAACGCTTTTTATAATAAGAAGCTTAGGACAGCGACAATCACAAACGCGATGCTACCAAGCAGTGTTTCCATCACAGTCCAAGTTTTGAGTGTGGTTTTCTCATCCATTTCCATCAAGCGAGAAACCAGCCAGAAGCCTGAGTCATTAAAGTGAGATAGTACCGTTGCTCCACCAGCAATCGCAATCACGATAAAACATAAATCCAACTCACTCAAACCGGTGGTTTGTGCCACAATTGGCGCAATCAAAGCGGCGGTGGTGGTTAATGCCACGGTGGCAGAACCTTGCGCCACACGTAAGCAAGTTGCGATCACAAATGCCGCGACTATGATAGGCATGCCTGTATCGGATAACACGTCAGCCAATGCTTGGCCAATGCCACTGGCGCGCAACACACCACCAAACATACCGCCCGCACCTGTCACAAGAATTACCGCACAGATAGGCGCTAACGAGTCACTGCACAGTTTTTCCAGCTTGTTCATTCCAAAATCTTTGGCAAACACCAGTAAACAAGTTAGCAGAGTCAGCAACAGGGCCACCGGGGTTTTACCCAACATGCGTAAGAATTCAACCAATGGCGCTTTACCGTCAATCACGCCTGCTACCGCAAGGGTATTAAGACCTGTATCCATAAAAATGAGCAGCACAGGCATCACTAAAATTGCTAATACCGTGGCAAATTTTGGCAATTTATTTTCATCAATAATTTGCTCGGTATTAAAAAACGCTTTAGAGAGTGGAATATCAAATTTCTTACCCGCATACAGGCCAAAGAGGTAAGCGCCAAAATACCAAGTAGGAATCGCGACCAAGATACCAACAATCAGCAACAGACCAAGATCAGCACCTAAAAGCTCTGAAGCCGCAACTGGCCCAGGATGAGGCGGCACAAAAGCATGCATCACGGCAAAAGCACCGGCTGAAGGCAGCGCGTATTTCAATGGTGAGCCACCAAAGCGCTTCGCTACACTAAAGATGATCGGCATCATCACGATCAATCCCGCATCAAAGAAGATGGGAAAACCAAACAGTAATGAAGCAATACCCAGTGCAAACGGCGCTTTTTCTTCACCAAAGCGGCCTATCAAGGTATCGGCCAGCACTTTAGCACCGCCCGTCACTTCTAAAATTTTGCCAATCATCGCACCTAAGCCGACCAGCAAAGCAACGGAGGCTAGGGTTCCACCAAAACCAGACATCATGGTTGGGACCACTTTTTCCGCCGCAACGCCGGTGGCAATTGCAGTGCCAAGGCTGACTAAGGTTAATGAAGCGAAGGCGTGTATCTTCAACTTCATGATTAAAATCAGTAGTGCTGCAATCGCACATCCCGCGATTGCTAATAGGTAAGCAGGGTTACTGCTTTGAGTCATCAATTCCATGTTCTTCACCTTATATCACGTATTGTTTTGTTTGTGTTTCAGTTCACAAATCTCTAAGTTACGGGTAACATGTTACCGATAACATGGATAAGATAAAGTCATATTTCCAAGTGAATTTAAAAAATGAGATCCAGCTCAGAATACCACTCAAGGAGTCCGTATGACTGGTAGTAGCATTATTGTAATGGGCGTATGCGCCTGCGGAAAAAGCACTGTAGGCGCGAAACTGGCCCAGAAATTAGGGGCGAAATTCATCGACGGTGACGACCTTCATCCAAAAGCCAATATTCTCAAAATGGCAGGCGGAGAGCCGCTAAATGATGACGATCGCAAACCTTGGTTAGAGCGCATCCGTGACGCGGCTTTTAGCTTAGAGAGTAAAAATGAGCACGGCGTGATTGTTTGCTCTGCGTTGAAAAAAACCTACCGCGATCAAATCCGTGACGGTAACCAAAATGTGACCTTTCTCTTTCTCGATGGCAGTTTTGATTTAATCATGAAGCGCATGCAAGCGCGTAAAGGCCACTTTATGAAAGCGAACATGGTGGAAAGCCAGTTCAATACGCTAGAGCGCCCCGACAACGAAGTGAAAGTCGCTATCGTTGATATCGATACGGATATTGATGAGGTTGTAGAGCGCGCCCTAGTGGCATTGCGCGAGCTCACTTTAGATGGTCAAAAGGTGTCAGCATGAGTACAGCCTTAAACCCAACCATCACAGCCGTCACCGAACGAATTATTCAGCGCAGCCGTACTTTGCGTGATGAGTTTCTCAACCGCGCCAAGGCACAGCAGCACAGTGGCAAGGGTAAAGCATCACTTTCTTGTGGTAATTTGGCTCACGCCGTCGCCGCCTCTTGCTCTCAAGAAAAAGCGCACATTCTCGATTTAACGCGTTCTAACTTAGCCATTATCACAGCATACAACGACATGCTTAGCGCGCACCAAGTGTATAAAGATTACCCTGAGCAAATCAAAAAAGTGCTCGCCCCATTTGGCCACACGGCTCAAGTTGCTGGCGGCGTTCCTGCGATGTGTGATGGCGTAACGCAAGGCCAAGCGGGCATGGATATGTCGTTGTTCTCACGCGATTTGATTGCACAAGCCACGGCACTTTCACTCAGCCACAATATGTTTGATGGCACATTACTGCTCGGTATTTGCGATAAAATTGCGCCCGGGCAACTGATGGGCGCGCTGGCGTTTGCGCACCTACCAACGGCTTTTATTCCCGCTGGGCCAATGTCCACTGGCATTACTAATGATGAGAAAGTCGATGTTCGCCAAAAACACGCGGCAGGTTTGGTTGATGATAGCGCGCTGCTGAATATGGAGTGCGCTTCGTATCACTCCCCGGGCACTTGCACTTTCTACGGCACTGCCAATACCAACCAATTAGTGTTTGAGGCGATGGGTTTAATGCTGGCAGGGTCAGCGTTTGTCGCTCCCTTTTCCCCATTGCGCCTTGCATTGACGCAACATGCCGCAATCCGCCTTGCCGCCATGAGCGATGGCACGGCGCATTTCCGTCCACTTTATGAGGTGGTGACAGAAAAAAGCGTAGTCAATGGCCTAGTGGCTTTGCTCGCCTCTGGTGGCAGTTCAAACCATACCATTCATTTACTGGCTGTTGCTCGCGCGGCGGGTATTGTGCTGACTTGGCAAGATATCAGTGATCTGTCTGACGTCGTTCCTCTTGTGGTGAATGTTTACCCCAATGGTTCGGCTGATATCAATGAATTTGAGCTCGCAGGCGGCGTGCCCATGTTGATGACGCGTCTGAATCAAGCGCAGTTACTTCACAGCGACGTAAAACCCGTGTTTGGTGAATTTGCAGATCAGCTAAAATCACCGCAATTAGTGGGCCATACGTTAGAGTGGCAAGCGTGTACTCAAACTAAAAACCCCTCGGTAATCGCCCTGCCTGATAAGGTATTTCAGCGCTCTGGTGGCATTAAAGTGTTATCGGGTAACCTTGGGCAAGCGGTGATCAAAGTCTCTGCCGTGGCTGAGCAACATCGCATTGTTGAAGCGCCCGCCAAAGTGTTTGCTTGCCAGCATCAGGTTGAGCAGGCGTATCAACGCGGCGAGCTCAATCAAGATTGCGTAGTTGTAGTCCGCTTCAATGGGCCAGCAGCCAATGGCATGCCTGAGCTGCATAAGTTGATGCCGATTTTGGGCAACTTACAAAAAGCGGGCTATCAGGTTGCGTTAGTGACCGATGGTCGTTTGTCCGGCGCTTCTGGTAAAATTCCTGCGGCTATTCACGTCTCACCGGAAGCATTAAGAGGCGGCGCAATTGCGCTTATTGAAGAGGGAGATAGGATCCGCGTCGATGCGGTGACAGGCCGATTAGAGAACTTAACGCCAACCGAAGGCCGCGATATCGCCACCTGTGATACTGAGCTCACACAGCAAACTTGGGGGCGCGATCTGTTTAAAGTGTGCCGAGATAATGTCTCTGCCGCCAATCAAGGGGCTTCGTTCCTCTACCCTAATTGATACAACATGAGCTTGATGTAGCCATTGAAGTGACAAACCCAACCACTTCAATGGCTGAATAACAAGCTGACTACAGGCTCTCGCCATCGGTGACACTAAAGCCTAAGTCGAACACTTTCTGCTCAATCACTTCACCAGCCAGTGCGGACAATAATAGCTCAGCACTTTTCTTGCCAATCTCAAACCGAGGCGTTTCTACACTGGTTAGCTTTGGCGAAATCGCTTGACCTATATCGAGCGCGTTATACCCCACGATTGCAATATCTTGAGGAATCTTCAGCCCTCGATGTGCACACTTCATCATGGCACCAATTGCAATGTCATCATTAGTACAGAAGATGCCATTGATCTCTGGCCTCTCTTCTAGGGCTTGTTCGAGTAAATCACCGCCGAGAGTAAAACTTGAATGCTCTTGAGTTAGGATATGAACTGCGGTTAAGCCTGCACCTTGCATTGCACGATCATAGCCATTCATCCGCAACTGCGTTCGAGTATCAAGACGCGCACCGAGATAGGCAATATGCTGTTTGCCACTATCAATCATCTGCGTCACCACATGATACGAGGCCTGTTCGTGATCCAACCCCACCGCCATATTGATCGGCTTGTCTGGCAGCTCCATCGTTTCAACCACTGGCACACCCGCCGCTTTTAGCATTTGAATGGTACGTTCGGAGTGGTGCGTTTCGGTCAAAATAAGACCATCGACTTGATACGACAGCAACGAGGCAATTTTCTCCTCCTCCTCTTGTACGTTATAACCAAAGTGGGCAATAAGTGTATCGTAACCTCTTGCTTTGGTTACCGACTCAATCCCTTGAACTAAATTGGCAAACACTTGGTTTGACAAGGAAGGCAGAAGAATACCAATCGCCTTACTTGACGATTTCGACAACATCGCCGGGGCGCGATTTTGTATATAACCTAATTCTTCAATCACTGCGGCAATTTTTTCTTGGGTTGCCAATGCGACCGAATTGGGGTCGCGTAGAAAACGGGAAACGGTCATTTTCGTCACACCCACGCGGTCTGCGATATCTTGCAGGGTAGGCCTAGTTTTACGTTGCATACTGCTCATTTTTATTCTGTTTTCCAACTGAATGTTACCGTAACATTAAACCTCATGACGACTGTGCATTTCAATCTTTATATCACCTCGCTAAGCTCATACACACAGAGGCAATGGCGTAATTTGTGTGACCAACTCGCACAATTATCAACAAACTCATTAATAATCCCTAAAATGGACTTGCTTTCTTGCCTCCTCACCCCAAAAAGAGAGTAATGTGAGGCAGAAGCTCTCCTTTTCATGGATCTTTGATTCATCGCAAGGCGCTTTTCCCCCTGCCAGATTAATTAATAGCTTCTGATTTTGAAGCTGCATTCTAAGGAAATAATAATGTCTGATACACCCACTACCGTTGAATATACCGTTGAAACCCTAAAGCCTGTTGTTGAATCTTCCGGTTCTATTTGGGGTTATGTGGCGGGCGGTGTCGTGCTTGCAGTCGTTCTTGGTTACTTTGCTTTTAAAAAGCTCAACAAACCGGCCTTTGTCATTAAGCAAATGCGTAAACGTAACCGCAAAGAGATGAAAAAACATGGTGTGGAAAGTGCCGAAGCGATGGTCGATCTCGATCTTCTACTCGATGCAGTACAAGAGTACGCCACCCAACAAGCAATGAGTGGCACAACCATGGTGCAACTGTTAGCGCCATTAAATGACGCCAATAAAATGAAATCTGCAGGAGATTTCTATCATTCAATGGCCTACATTGCCAAAAGCATCAATAACCCGACGTTGGCTAAAACATTACAGAACAAATCAAAACAGGTTCGTTCAAGCTCGCCATTGATGGCTGGCCTGCTCAAGCGTGCTGGCGTTTAACTGGCACTACTGCAAAACCTGCGATGTGGGTGTATTACCATCACCCACATCTAAAAGCTTTCCCCTCAATTAAGGTTGAAAAGGCAGTGATGAATGGTGCAGAACAATTCGCAGTTGGCCCTGTTCATCTTTCTTAAATGCCCAGCTTTTATCCACCACGGTTTGCTTTCCTTTATTGTCGATGAGCTTAACGTGCCCCATGGTTAAGGCCACATCACCGTTGATGTAGACTGCTGCGTTATCAAAGCTATACTCCTTCCAACCTTTTAGTGCAAAGCCAGAATCTTGTGGGTATTGCTTATCACTGCCGACAAAATACGATAGTGCTCCGTCCGCTTCTGTACGAAAAGTTTGCTCCCCACTGGCAAGCGTAGGTTTGAAAAGCACCGCACCTTGTTGATAGCCATACGCTTGGTCTAACACTTGCTGTGCCAATTTCTTCGCTTCAGCATGACCTTTTTGTTCATAAGTCTGGCTGATCTTGATTAACGCTTCTCCCCAAGCTTGCTGGGCATCAAGCACCTCTTGGTGGTTAATGTTGTTATTAACTAATACGTTAGAAGCTTGAGCGGATAGCGGTAACAACCCGCAGAGTAATAATGCTGAAATAGAAATTCTTTTATGTGTACGTTGCATGATGAAGGCCTTATCTAATTATCTAGTTGATGGGAGTAATGTGGTTGATGGGAGTAATTTACGGCCTCTCGATGAACCTAAACCATGCGCTTAGATTAACTTCAGATGAATATTCTTTACCCAATACCAACGGATCGCTTACTCTGCTCACCTATTGAATTTATGCGGCGATCATTATGTTTCGTTATCAATTATCTCTCGTACTGGCTCTGTTGCTCACCCTAATCTTAGCCCAAGCTGGCACCGCTTTATGGTCAAATAACGTCGCTAATGAGCACATTCAGCGCGGACAGATCTCCAATCAAATCTTGCAAAGCTTTATGCAGTTGAGCACGGAAAAACAGCAGTTGAAAATTTGGCTTGCCGAGTATTTATTGACGAAAGATGGCAGCACGCTCAAACGAGACATGCGCTTTTCAAAGATTGAAGATTTGCTCAGCGAGCTCTATTTGCTAACCGAGCAAGCACAACAACACGGTATCACCAACCAAGACTTTGCCGAAATCACTCAGCAAATAAAAGTCATTTCTCTCTTTGAAACTAACTTTGGACGATTAAAAACAGCGCTTCGATCCTGGGAAATCGCAAAAATCACAGACAATAATGATCGCTGGCTTTTACTCAGTGACACCTTTGATAAAGTGGATAATACCGACCTACGCCAGCTGCTGAATCAAGCTATTTCTCTACAGAAACAACGTACTGCACGCTATGAAGCGGCAGCGATGAAATCATTATCTGATGTAGAAAATGTCATTCTAACCTTATCATCACTGGGGGTAGTCTTTGGCTTGCTACTCGGAGGCTGGTTACTACGCACCTTATCCAAACCGTTAGCGGAACTGGTAAAAAGCACTTCAGCTTTAGAACAAGGCCATCTTAACCATCGAGTATCGGTCAGCGGACCAAGTGAGCTCAGAACCCTAGCGCAGCATTTTAATCACATGGCACAAAGCCTTGAAAATGTGCAGCAAAAAGAGATCGCTTCGCGTCAACTCATTGAGCGAGAAGTTACTGCACGCACCCAAGAACTCGCCAATGCACTCGAAACATTGGAGCAAGCTAAACGCCAGCAGAAAGAGTTTTTTGCGAACGTCAGCCATGAATTGCGTACTCCCGCAACGGCCATTTTAGGAGAAGCGCAAATTACCCTTCGCAGTCGTCAAAATAGTGATGAAGAGTATCGACAAACGCTACAGCGTATCAATGAATCGGCAACCCACCTTTCCTACCGGATCGACGATTTATTGCTGCTGATCCGTCAAGATGAAAAGCTGTTTCAACCGGCTCTTAGCCCTATCACCTTAGAGAACCTATGGCAGTCGGTGACGAGACAAGCCACCCTTTTAACTCACGCGCATCAAGTGCAACTTGAATGCCTTCACCCACAACAGGCAAACTGGCAAGCTCGGATCTTTCATACTGATTTAGATAAGCTACTGATGACCGTGCGAATTATCGTCGATAATGCATTGCGCTATGATCCACATCACCAGCCTATTACGCTCACTCTGCTAGTTGAGCCCCAGCAATTTCATCTTCAATTGCAAGATCACGGTATTGGCATTGACCAAGAGGACCTCGCACAGATTTTCCAACGCTATTTTCGGTCCGAGAACGGCAAACGCTATCGCCCTGATGGCTTGGGGATTGGTTTAACGCTGGCTTATAACATTGTGCAACAGCAACGCGGAACCATCGCATTCCAAAGCCAACTGGCTCAAGGCACAACCGTTACACTTACCTTTGAACTGGAAGAGGAAGAATCATGAGAATTCTTTTAATTGAAGATGATGCCAGAATTGCCAACTTTATTGAGCGAGGGCTCAAAGCAGAAGGTCACCACATTCAGCGACTAAATGATGGGCAATACGCACTTGAAACACTCATAAGCGGCGAGCCCGATATTTTAATTTTAGATCGAATGCTTCCGCACACCGATGGATTAACTCTTTGTCAGCAAATACGTGAAGCCGGTATTGATGTGCGAATTTTGATGCTTTCTGCACTGGGCGAAGTTGAAGAACGGGTTCGGGGCCTACGCATTGGTGCGGATGATTATCTGGCAAAACCTTTTCATTTTGAAGAGTTACTGGCTCGCCTAGATGCGCTGCAACGTCGACATTCTGACTCTGCGCCAATGCCCACTCTACACATTGCAGACTTAACGCTCTGCTTATCAACCATGGCCGTAACACGGGCAGGGCAAGCCATTGAGTTAACCGCCAAAGAACTCTCCATATTAGAGCTATTGATGCATAAACCCGGTCATATTTTTAGCCGAGAACGGATTCTTGCTAATGTTTGGGGTCTCCATCAAGATCCCCTAACCAACGTAGTCGATGTGTATATGCGTCGTCTACGCAAAAAAATTGATGACCCTTTCTCATCAGCACTGATTAAAACTAAACGCGGTATGGGCTATTTTCTCGATAAAAATAGTGGTGAGCAACGCACAGGAAATGGATAAATTTAACTCTTATCTAACAATTAGTTATCTGAGAAATTTAATATTCGTTCCGGTGCACAAATTTGCATACCTATAGTTAACATTTGTAGTTCATTACAGTATTACTGGTCATAAGTTCAGGGCAACCACAAAACGACATCGAGAGTTCATTTCACTAGGTGACTTCTCAATGCCGTATTTGAACCCTCCAGCTGTAGACATAACCACTAACCGAGTTCTTACGCCTACCCCTGCCGTTCATTAAGCTTGCCCACCAGCCGTTTTTTAATTGTTCAGGAGACTCATCATGAGTGACATTGCACTTTCTATCAGCATTCTCTCGCTGGTAGCTGTGCTAGGTTTGTGGATAGGGAATTGGCGCGTCTACGGTGTTGGTTTAGGGATCGGTGGGGTGCTGTTTGGCGGCATTCTCGTCGGCCACTTTACAGGCATGTGGGGTGTGGTTCTTGACTACAATACGTTGCATTTTATTCAAGAGTTCGGCC
This sequence comes from Vibrio sp. V10_P2A27P122, assembly GCF_963874335.1. NCBI lineage: Bacteria > Pseudomonadati > Pseudomonadota > Gammaproteobacteria > Vibrionales > Vibrionaceae > Vibrio > Vibrio sp. V10_P2A27P122. The sequence continues at coordinate 9,384 of NZ_CAWNHY010000252.1, forward strand.
TTATCCTATTTGTGTACACCATTGGTATACAAGTCGGACCCGGTTTTTTCTCTTCACTTCGAAGCTCAGGACTAAAACTCAACGCCTTTGCCGCACTGATTGTGTTGCTGGGCTGTGTGGTGACGGTCGCGCTTTACTATCTGTTTGATGTGCCTTTACCCGTTATTCTTGGTGTATTCTCCGGTGCAGTCACCAATACGCCATCATTAGGCGCGGGGCAACAAATCCTGACTGAGCTAGGTGGCCAAGAGAACATGCTTGACCTGACGGGTATGGGTTATGCGATTGCTTACCCCTTTGGCATATGCGGTATTTTGCTTACCATGTGGCTGCTCAGAATTGCCTTTCGTGTCAGTGTTGACGCCGAAGCCGAAGAGTTTGAGATCCACAACGGCCACAAAAAAGAGAGCTTGCACACCATTAACGTTGCGATTAAAAACCCCAACTTAAATGGCCTGCTCTTAAAAGACATTCCCGCGCTCAGTGATGGCGATATTGTGTGCTCGCGCCTCAAACGTGGTGAACACCTTTCCGTACCCAAACCCGATTCACGAGTTGAAGTGAATGATTTGCTTCATCTGGTCGGCGATAAAAAAGCGTTAGAAAAAGCACGCTTGGTGATTGGCGAAGAGGTCGATGCATCACTTTCGACACGCGGCACGGAGCTGCGAGTACAGCGCTTAGTCGTCACCAACGAGATTGTGCTTGGTAAAAAGCTGCGCGATCTGGATTTAAAAGAGAAATACGACGTCGTCGTTTCGCGTTTAAACCGTGCCGGGGTTGAGCTTATCCCAACCAGCCAATCTACCTTGCAGTTTGGCGACATTCTCAATTTAGTCGGGCGTCAAGAAGCGATTGAAGCGGTCAGTGGCATGGTCGGTAACGCGCACCAAAAATTACAGCATGTGCAGATGCTACCAGTCTTCGTTGGGATTGGACTTGGGGTATTACTCGGATCTATTCCGTTTTATCTACCGGGATTCCCCGCCGCCATTAAGCTCGGCTTAGCTGGAGGACCGCTGATTGTCGCACTTGTTTTGGCGCGTATCGGCAGCATTGGCAAAATGTATTGGTTTATGCCGCCCAGCGCGAACCTTGCTCTACGAGAAATTGGTATTGTGCTGTTTTTAGCCGTAGTCGGGTTAAAATCTGGGGGTAATTTTGTTGAAACCTTAGTGCAAGGCGATGGCGTCAGTTGGATGGGCTACGGCATGTTAATCACGGGTATTCCATTGATCACTGTCGGAATACTGGCTCGTGTTTTAGGCCATATTAACTATCTCACCATCTGTGGCATGCTAGCAGGCTCGATGACCGATCCACCCGCTCTTGCTTTTGCGAATGCGCTGCACGAGAGCAGTGGCGCTTCTGCGTTGGCATACGCCACTGTCTATCCGTTAGTGATGTGCCTGCGCATACTCTCACCGCAAATATTGGCGTTAATTTTATGGGCAATATAGCGAACGGTTAATATCAGGCAAACTAGATAAACAAAGTGGGTCGCTCAGTACCCACTTTCTTTTGCTGCGTTGATAATGCTCCCACACAGCAACGTCTCACCAAATCTCTACAACATAGGAACAACGGACAGTAGCAGCAACGCGCCCATCGCGCCGTTAAACCAGCGGACATAACTTGGGTGATTCATCCAGTGGCTCAACTGTTTACCCGCCGCAGTCCAAACACTGACCGATGGAATGTTCACCAAAGCAAACACCAATGAAATCAGCATTAACTGCGCCCAGCTCGCACTTTGGTTAAATACACTCACTGCAGTCAGCGCCATCGACCAACCTTTGGGGTTGACCCATTGAAACAGTACAGCCGAAACAAATGACATCGGTTGATACTGCTTCTCTCCCTGCGAAGGATTACTCAGCGCAATTTTTATCGCCAAATAGACCAAATAAATGGTGCAGGCAATTTGCAAGCCTTGTTGCAACATAGGATAACGATGGAATAAACCCGTTAACCCAACACCAACCAATAGCACCATAATGCTAAAACCAAACGTTACACCAAGCATGTGCGGAATAGTGCGCATAAAGCCCACATTTGCACCAGATGTCATCAGCATGATGTTGTTTGGACCCGGTGAAAAGGTCGAAACAAAAGCAAAAGCCACCAGTGGCCACCATTGTGTGTAATCCATCTTCTTTCTCTATTTAATAATGATGAACAAATAATAATGGTATCGGCTGGCAATATTGTGCTTATATTGGTCAATACCACTAATATTGAGCAATAAAAATAAGCCATGGACAGATTTGACGAGAGAATATTGCAAGAGCTACAACTTGATGGCCGAGTCTCGAATGTCGAGCTGGCTGAACGCATCGGCTTATCGCCCTCCGCCACGTTGCGCCGCGTGCAGGATCTCGAGCGTAAGCAGATCATTAAAGGCTATCGAGCGGTCTTAAATAAAACCCAACTTGATGTCGGGTTTGTCGCTTATGTGGCAATTGGCTTAAACAGCCATACGAAAAAAGCGCAGCTCAGTTTCGAAGAACATGTGCGCTACGCCAAGGAGGTGGTCGAATGCCACAACATTACCGGGATGAACGAATATTTGCTGCGTGTCGAAAGCAAAGATCTCAGCGCCTATAAACGTTTTCACGCCGATGTGCTTGGTGAGTGCTTAACGGTGAAATCGATCACCACCATGGTGGTAATGGACTCTCCTAAAGACGAACGGCAATAGTGTGATACGCCACCACTTTTAACGTTCAACAAAGCACGAAGAAATTACCAACCAAGCGCAATAAGACGCATATCACATATTACCCAACTAATTAAGTTTCTTAAGTCTTTATTAAGAAAAGTTCTTTATAGTTATCATAACGTTTATAGTAGAACCGCATGTTATGGAACCCACAATGAAAAATCCTCGCTTCTCATACGCAAGTATTACCTTGTTGCTTGCTCTCTATTTCAGCTTGGTACTCAACATCCCTATTTATGCCAAATTGGCACAGATTTTTTCGGCTGCTGAGCAGTTCAATTGGGGGTTTGCGTTCTCAATACCGATTTTTTTCTTTTTGGCGCTGAACGTTATTTTCCAACTGTTTTCGTGGCCTTATTTTCTAAAACCTTTTTTTGCGGTCTTACTCATCCTTTCTGCTGTGGTGAGTTATGCGAGTTACAATTACGGCACGATTGTCGACCGAGACATGTTGATCAATGTCGTTGAAACCAATAGCAGTGAGGCAGGCTCTTATGTCAGTCTCTATTCCATTGTCTGGATCTCAGCGTTGGGCATCCTCCCTGCCGCTCTATTACTGCTTTCGCCACTTAAAGTAGAAAAATCCATTTCCCGCTTTTTAGGCTATAAAGCGCTATCAATATTGCTCTCTTTACTCGGCATCGTCATTATTGCGGCGCTGTATTATCAGAACTATTCGTCGGTTGGACGCAACAATAGTTACCTCAAGAAAATGATCATCCCCACTCACTTTGTCTATAGCGCTTATGGTCTTGTGAAAGACCGTTATTTTACCGAGCCCGTGGTGTATCAAATTATCGGCGCTGATGCGCAGCAGCAACCGAAAACTACCCATAGCCGTGATGCAGAAAAACCAACCTTAGTCTTATTTGTGCTAGGAGAAACAGCTCGCGCACAAAATTACCAATACTACGGCTACACACGTGATACCAATGCTTATACCGCGCCTTATCAGCCTATATTTTTCAGTGATGTCGCCTCTTGTGGTACTGCGACAGCGGTCTCTGTACCTTGTTTATTTTCCAATATGGATCGTCATAATTTTGATCGTACCAAAGCGGATAACCAAGACAACGTCCTCGATATCTTGCAGCGCGCAGGCGTCGACCTCTTATGGAAAGAGAATGATGGAGGCGATAAAGGCGTCGCGAAAAATATTCCGCAGAAAGAGCTGGATAAAACTGCGCGAGAAGGCCGATGTGACGGCAGCACTTGTTATGACGTCACAATGCTAGACAACTTAGATGAAGAAATTGCCAACCAAACTGGTAACCGAATGATTTTCATGCACATTATTGGAAGTCACGGACCAACCTACTTTAAGCGCTAATCCTAAAGACATGGCGAAATATCAACCTGATTGCCCAAGAGCGGATATTGAAAATTGCAGCGTTGAGCAGATAGTGAATACTTACGACAACACTATTCGTTACACAGATTTTGTTTTGGCGCAGCTGATTGAAAAGCTAAAGTCACTGCAAGCTCAATACAACACCGCATTGATTTATGTCTCCGACCATGGGGAATCGCTGGGAGAAAATGGACTGTTCTTACATGGTATGCCGTACAGCCTAGCACCCGATTATCAAACTCAAGTACCGCTTTTAGTCTGGTTATCTGACGAATTCGCCCGTACGAAAGGCGTGAATCAAACCTGTTTACGTCAAACAGCCACTCAGCCCTATGCTCACAGTAATCTCTTTCACTCTTTACTTGGCATTATGGATGTATCAACCAATGCATACGAGAAAGCGCAAGATATTTTTGCGCCATGCCGCTAAAGAGTATGGATAAAAACAGAAGAGATCCGTTAACTTAGATGAAAACAAACCCTGAAGATGTTGCTGTCGTTGTGTCTCGGCAGCAACTCGACGGTGGCATTATGCAGCGCGGCGATATCACGGCAAATCGACATTCCAAGCCCTGCCCCATCGCCTTTTTCACTGTTAGCTCGATAAAAGTTATCAAATATTTTTTCTCGGGCTTCGTTCGTGATGTTGGGGCCGCTATCAGTCACATTCACTTGAATAAACTGATCATCGCCATGCAACGTAATATCAATGTGACTGTGTACGCCAGAATAGCGCATCGCATTATCGATTAAGTTTTTAAACAACACGCCGAGTAATAGCTCGTCGCCTTGAACCGACAAACTCTGCCCTTCAAAGCTCAATTGTTGGTCGTGCTTTAACGCTAACGGCGCAAGGTCTGCGATAACTTGCTTAATAGAGACTGAGAGATCGACCGTTTGTGATGACAACTCCATAGTGCTTTCGACTTTGGCTAACATCAACAACTGATGAATAAGGCGGTCAGTACGCTCAATACCCTTAAGAATCATGTCCAGATCATATTTCAGTTGCTGCTCATTCTGGCTGAGCATGGCGTTTTCGGCATTTAATCTCAATACCGTCAGTGGTGTTTTAAGTTCATGAGCGGCCATACGCGTAAAGCGCTTCTCTCGCTGCCAAGCCAATTCTAATTGAGCCAACAGTTGGTTGAGAGTCTCCACTAATGGTGAAAGTTCGGTGGTTTGTTCTGTGACGTAAATGCGATCCAACTTGTGGACACTGCGAATGGCAATCGCCGATTTTAGCTCTTGCAGTGGTTTGAAACTTCGGCCAATAAGCATCACCAGCACCAAGATAACGCATGGGATCAGGATCAATTGCGGCAATGCGGTCGACAGTGCAATTTCATTGACCATTTCATCACGAATACTCTGTTTTTCCGCAACGAGAATGTATTCAGAGCCGCGATCAGGATGAGGTTGCGCCAATTGAAAATAACGCCATGTTTGGCCATCAATGGTGACACTGCCAAATCCATCATTGCTGGCATTAGTGCTAAAGGCGGGTTGCTGGCTATCAGAGCTGTACATCAACTGACCATCTCGATAAAACTGAAACAGAATGTACCGCTCATAAGGGTGACCATACTGCGTTGCCATCTCCTTGTTGGCTTGCGAAAGACGTTCAATGCTTTGCATCCACTGATCAAACTGTTGATGAAGATCGGCATTGTCTCCTTCTTTTATAGAGACAGAAGTCGCCATCAACAGTAATTTTGCTGATTGACCTAAGCGCGCATCGTAGACTTCTCCAATTTCATGATGTGCCGTAGAAAAACTGAAGTAGAGAGAAATAAGCAGTAAACTACCGCTTAACCATACAGCCGACTGTGTTAAACGACGTTTAATCGAAAAGACTTTTTTATTTTTCAATCATATACCCCACACCACGGATATTTTTGATGACATTTTCTGGCATTTTTTTACGCAAGTTATGAATGTGAACTTCGATAGCGTTGTCACTGCTGCCTTCGTCCCAGCCATGAAGCGCTTGTTGCAATAGCTCTTTGCTCATCACTCGCCCTGCTTGAGTGATCAAACTGGCGAGAATTTTATATTCATTACGCGTCAGTTTGAGGGGTTGCTGACGATATTCAATCTCCTGCTTGGAAAGAGAGAGGCTCAGATCACCAATCGAAATCAGAGCCTCGGCGCTGCCCGAGCTGCGACGAATGATAAGCCGTAGACGTGCCAGTAGCTCTTCTAGCGCAAAGGGTTTACCTATGTATTCATCGGCTCCACCATCTAACCCTTTGACGCGATCGCTAATATCATCACGCGCCGTTAGGATCATCACAGGCAGCGAATAACCAGCGTTTCTAATGCCACGCAACACCTCAAGACCATCCATATCCGGTAAGGTTAAATCCAAGATCACCGCCGAAAATTGTTCAGTTTTGAGCGCACACGCCACGCCGCCACCTTTTTCTAACCAATCCACCGTATAACCTTGGCGAGTCAACGCCACCTGCATTGACTCGCCCAGTTGTTTGTCATCTTCGACTAATAATAAACGCATACGTTATTTTAAATTCTCCAACAAAAGAGCAATTTCTTGCTGACGCCCAGCATCGGCAATCGCTCTTTGTGGCCTTGCTGGTGCTTGTTGTGCTTGCAACAGGTACTTTCTTGCTTCATCGGTTCTGCCTTGCTCGGCAAGAAAATCACCGTAAAAATAGTTGGCATCAATTCCTGTCGGGTTAATCAGCAGTGCTCTTTGCAGCAACTCTTCCGCTTTAACGTCGTCGCCAAAAGCCACTGGCCAGCCGGGCACTTTGTAATATAAGGTGCCTAAACTTGTGAAAGCCGAGCCATCTAAGGTATTAGGCGCTTGATCGATAACCTCTTCGTACAATAATTTCGCCTCTTTCACTAAAGATAGCGCACCCAACCCACCTTTTACGCCCGCTAATGAGGATTTATTGATGGCAAGCCACACTTTGAGTTCTGGACTATTACTTGATTTCATCTCTAATGTGTTACGCATAATGACACGTTCAAAACAACGTTCTTGATCATCGCTCGACTTCATTTTGTATTGGCATTTGGCCCAATCAGATTGAACCTGAGCTAAAGGGGTGATCGCAAAAGCGGGTGTCGTGCTTACCGCAAAGATGACCAATGCACTGGCCCATTTAAACACAGTTTTCATATGTTGTTCTCCTTGAATTATCACGCTTTAACGGTTCAAAAAGGCAAGAATGGTCGCTTGCTGCTTTTTAATTGCCGACGAAATCACTGCAGGCCATAGTTGATTTAATCGCACCAACACTTTTTCAGGCCAGCCAATCCAGCGAGTTGTTGATTCGCTTTCGAGCATACTAAGCACATGTTGGGCAACAACCTCTGGCTCATCACAGTGGTTGCCTACGGCTTGGTTGAACTGGTTCACCGTGTCATTATTCAGCTCGGTATTGGTCGCTCGCGGCGCTAGGTAAAGTACCTTGATACCCGTCCCCTCAAGCTCACGCTGCATCGCTTCACTAAAACGGTGCAACCCTGCTTTGGTAGCGCAGTACGTGGCATAACCTGGGTAACCAATAGCCCCTAAACTTGAGCCAATATTTAAAATAATCCCCGGTTTATTCAACCAATGTATCGCCGATTGAGTCAGTTGCATCGGAGCAAGTAAATTCAAATGCAGCTCCTGTTGCACTGAAACTGCGGTTCGTCTGGCTAATAAGCGAAACTGGTTAATGCCCGCATTATTGATCACCACACTGATTCGTTTCTGGCCCATAAAAAAGCGCTGAATGAAGGTGTTGATCTGCTCTATTCCTGACTCTGTGCTTAAATCTGCACTCAAAATCAGATGCTTCTCAGGCATGGGTAGCGTTTGCCGAAGTTGCTCGAGTTTTTGACCATCACGAGCCACCAGAACTAGACTGGCTCCTTGCTTAGCAAGCAGCAATGCGATGCGTTGCCCAATACCACCGGAAGCGCCAGTGAGTAAAACATGTCGATGATTAAGATCCATATTGCGACCTTACACCTTGCGAAGCTAAATCTTGCGAACCTGCATGCACCATTGACTCGCAAGGAAGCGGTAGTTCTCGCAGCATCTGCCCATACAGATCAAACACCATGTTTGCAGAGCGGATGATGGCCTCTTGATCGGATACACACTGAATGTTGTTCATTAACGATTCAAAAAAGCGGATGTGCCCTTGGTCAAGTTCACTGTGCGAAGTGAGATAGGTCATCGCCGCATCAGGAAGCTCCAAACGCTGTTTGACTAACCGTGCGATATTCCCACCGACACCCACACTGGTTCCTTCAAGTACCCACACCATACCAAATAAGCTCAACGGGTTGGCGCGATCAATCTGGTGATAGAGATACGCCACCATGAGTTCGATGGAAGCGCTGACGCGCCCTGCGCCCTCATTATGACGCACTGCGTCCACATCACCACCGCACGCTTTAATATCGTTCAAGATCCACTCTTGGTGGCCTTTTTCTTCATCGATGTACTCGGCAATCGCCGTTCGTACCCACTCATATTCATCGCCTAAGCGGCTGCCACATGCCATCAGCAGTGGCACCGTATGTTTAACATGGTGATAAGCTTGAGTGAGAAAACGAATATACATCTCTAGGCTGATCTCTCCTCTTGCGCAGGCATCAAATACCGGAGCTTGCAACATCTGCTGCTGTGCTGGCTCAGTTTGTGTTTTTAAAATATGGAAAAATTTGCTCATTTTAAAGCTCCTCAGCCATTGAATAGAAGGAAGGAATAGAGATAAAAACCGTCTGTGGATTAGTGGTGTGGCACGCCAAGCGAGCCTCTTGCAGTGCGTTTTCAATAGCTAAGCGTTTTGGGCGACCATTAGCGGTCAGCCACTTTTGCCAGCAGTGAATATCGCTCACCAACCAAAGCTGCGTGATGTGTGCGTAATCGGGCAACACGCTATTGAGCTGTTGCACGCGCGTAACAAGATCAGGTAAAGGACTGTCACTGACGGCCGTGAGGCCTGCCTGCCCGTCGCCCACCACCACAAATCGATGGTGTGCAATCAAAGCCAATGCTTGAGATTCAATCCATTCAGGGGCCACGTTACGCCCAAAACTGGTGATGATGAGGTTCTTTTTACGCCCGATGATGGTTAAAAAACCCTCATCATCGATTGTGGCCATATCGCCAGTTGACAACCACTCGTGGCTAAACAGCTCACCTAAATACCCCAAAGCCGTGTTGCCTTTAACTAACAATTCGCCATCTTGTGCCAGCGAAACCTGAAGATGAGACAGCACCTGTCCGCACGACCCCGGCTTATTTTGTTGGGGTGTATTCATACTCACGACCGAAGCACTTTCAGACAAACCATACCCTTCAAAAGCGGGAATGCCGAGCTGGCGAGCTGCGTCAATTAATTGGGGAGCCACTCGCGCCCCGCCCACGGCAACCCAGCGTAAAGGCAGCGCAAGAGCTGGGCTCTGCTTGACGACTTCAATTAATGCCAGCAATAGCGCAGGCGTTAGCACCAAGCTTGACGGCTGAAACTGTTGTAGTGCGAGTGCGAACGTTGCACCACAGAACTGGCTAGAACCGGTCAAACCTACTTCGCTGCCACAGACGACTGTTGATGTCACACCCAGAACCAAAGGAACATACACACCCGTGATGTTTTCTAACAAGGTTGAGAGAGGCAGCATCACGAGGTGACGCTCAACTTGCGCGGACATTTTCTCTGCGATCGCCAGCGTGACCGCTTGCATGTTTTCGTCACTCAAACACACCCCTTTCGGCGTTCCGGTGGACCCAGACGTAAAGGTGATTTTTTGCGTCAAAGGCAACACCTGTGCTGATGGATTCGCCAAATAGACAAAAGCAGGTAGATGGCTGAGCGTTGAGAAAGGTTCACCTAGCGTTGACCAATCACCTAAGCAAACATCAACACCCGATTCATACAGTAAGTGTTCAACCTGTGCCTTGCTAAAGAAAGTAGGTACAGGAACGAGCACTATTTTTGCGTGCATGGCCGCAAGGTCGATGATCACCCAATCCAAACTATTTTCAGCTTTTAATGCAATACGCTGAACCTGCCACTGGCACAATGTGCGTGCTGTGGCTTCCACTTTTTCTAAGAGCTGTTGATAGCTCAGCGCTATCTTTTCTTGTTTGGCATTGTGCCCAATGAAGGCAATGCTATCTGGCTTTTGCTGCGCATGTTGATGAAGCGCCGATAAAATTCGGTTCATAGCAAAGGCCTCACGCTTGTTTCTGGTTTAAATGAAATCGGTTGAGCAACGCCAGCCCCTGCGCCAAATTTCCCGCTAAAATTCGAGGGCTGTGTTGGTAATAACTGCCCCAAATTTGGTTGGCGTTAGGAATGCAAGATGCTGACGCTTTCGCGATCAATGTCGGTTGTAAACCAAATCGACGCATCAAAGCATGCAGTGGATCCGTTGCTGTAAAAACGCACCATTCATATCCTAAATCAACCAGCTGTTGAGCGATCAAAGTAAAGTGCAGCGCCGATAAACCACGACCAAAAGAGGCCAGTTGGCCAAATTCAATCAAAGCACTTCGGGATACTCGGCAATCAAAACGCTGCGATAAAATTTCATCGGCAGGTTGGTCAAGGTATTGTTCGAGAAATAGAGGCTCTTGCTGCGCTACGCGAAAACCACATACGGATTTCATTTCGTCATGATCAAGCAAAGCTAAATAAGCAGGCATAAAAGTAATAAGGCGTGCATCAAACGCTTGCTGATAACGCTCGCGCACAAGGTGTATGGCTTCCGACCAGCGAGGATGAGAAGGATCAATTACGGCCAATTGCAGATCAGATGCTGAGCGTATGGTTTTCATCGGCATTTCCTTTTTGCTTACTCTGTAAACAAAAATAACGGACGTAACTTAAGAATCCCTTAATAAGAGATTTTTCTTCAACTCAATGGATGAGGAGCCGTTGAATATCCGATACCACTTAGCTCACTCGCAAATGTGTGGCCAAATCTGAAGTGAACGATTTTTCTAAATTAGCCTGTCACGGATTGGCTTAGATACGGAAAATTATCATTTTCTACTATCGCCATTTGTATTGGTTCTAACACGGTGACATCTTGCGTTTCGATTATAATTATAATTTATCATTTTTATAATTAATGATAATTTTATTTAATCCATCAATCTCCATATACTCCGATCTATCGAAACGAAGCCAAAAAATCAAAGGTATTAGGAGCGAATTATGAAAATGAATCACGTCGGTATTATGGTTGGCGATATGGATAAAGCTGTTGAGTTCTACACTCAAGCTTTGGGTTTAAAAATCGTTATGAATAATACACAAGTTATTGAAGAGCGAGAGTCAGCGATTGGCCGCATGTGTATTGCTGTTTTTGGTGAGGGTTTCAAAGGTTTCAATATTGCACATCTAGTAACAACTGATGGTATTGGCGTTGAACTGTTTGAAATGAAAGAGCGCGAAGAGCGCCACGAAGTAGACTTCTCTCGCCTTGGTATCTTCCACTTCTGTCTACAAACCGACGACTTTGAAGGCGCGATTAAGCGCATTGAACAATATGGCGGTAAAGCGCGTATGGATATCATGCGTTACCATCCAGAAGATGATAACAAGCTCGCTAAAATGGTTTATCTAGAAGACCCATTTGGCAACCTATTTGAGCTTTACTCGCACTCATACGAAGAAACTTATGCCTCTGATTACGAATAGTCGATCTGTGATGCATTAATAAAATTTCAAGGGCAGGTAGCACAACCAGCCCTTTTTGGTTTCTATTGCAAGGTCAGCTATGAAGCTTTAATGCCAATATCATCTGCTTATGTGAGGTTCAATCAAGTCAAACAGCCTTAAAAGAGTGATTAATAACGTCAATGACTTGCTCATAACGCCTAGCAAGAGGTGAATTAAGTTTGCTAACCAAGTAAACAGGTTCTTGTATATCTTCGGTAATGTTGAATATTTTTAGCTGCTCTTTATCCGCGAACAAGTTAACGCACCATCGAGGAACCACTGTAAAACCAATCCCTTTAGCTATAGGAACTAATATTTGGTGCACTTGGTTAATATAGCTTTGCGTCGGAACATCTTCCAAATCGACTAGACGAAGCAAATCATTGTTCGCTTGATTGACATATGTTTGGAAGTAGTGAGCGAAATCTGGATGACGAACGACTCCCAATTCTATTAACAAGTCATTTATAGGCAAGCTTTCGTCTGCGGACAGTGGCAATACAAGAGCAAGACACTCCGCACCAACAATACGGCTCGCGAAATATTTAGGGTTAGGTTCTTTTGTCACTAGACCTATATCCAGTTTCCCCTGCAATATCTGCTCAAATATACGATGGTTTGGCATTGCTTCTAACTCAATGGATAAGCCTGGATAGCTCACTTGCAAAGAAAGTAATTGTGAATAAATCAGCCACGCGAAAGTCCCCGAACAGCCTATAGTACAGCGACCACGGAAAGGTTCGTCGTGTGCCAAATTCTGTAATAACTCAAACTCTTCTTCAAAGTGTTTGACAGCATAATCGTAAACTTTCCGCCCATAGATTGTTAACTCAAATTTCTTGTTAAATCTCTTTATCAAAGGATAACCGCAGGCAGCTTCTAGTTTATTTATGTGCTGGCTTACCCCAGGTTGCGTCATATGAAGTAACTCAGCCGTTTTAGTAAAGTGCCCAATATCGACTAATGTTTTAAAAGTGTTTAACCAAATAGGATTGAGCATAGTCATAAACCAATAGTTATTAATAAATCAACTTTCAATAATAATTGATTATAAATGAATCAGCATGTCTTTGGACAAAATGTATGTTTCAGATTGCAATATGATAAAACATCATTGCATTAGATTTTGAAACGAAGAAATCGGGAG